>CAKTUC010000015.1 GCA_934617135.1 uncultured Collinsella sp.
CGCGGCAAGGAGATATATTGCCAGACCGGAGGGCCCCCGGGGGCGGGAATCGCGCACTCCATATTTTGTTCACAAATGAATAGAACCCTCAGTTGCTTCACTGAGGCCGTATTCGAAGCAGCAGCTTCTGATATTGGCGATGACCAGCTGGTTTATAGGTGTTAAGGCATCGGTCATCTCTGGAGCGCCACTTTACTCCAAAAGCATCAGCTATTTGTTTCCCGTCGGTAAAAGGCAGGTTTTGTTCGCCAAGCGTTCTTATATATAGAGAAGTTCGGGTTCGAACCCGTGCATCGGCAACAAAAAAGCGACCAGCCGGAGCCGATCGCTTTCTATTCTATGCTGGAGCATCCAGAGGGCGCTTCCGAACTCATTTTCTCGCTGCCATGCATGCTTTCGAAGCATCGTTCAACCTCCGCAGCCTCATGTTTTGAGAATCTGCCGTGTTTATCACTGTTACTAATGAGTGTGTGGAAGTGATCCTCTTACGGATACATGCGATCCGCCAGAGAACTGAGAAGCATCTTTCTGCAGCCCTCGTTGCCTATCCTCGCATCTCTCCGGTCTTCCAGAAATTCACAAGCAGTCTTAGGGTCAATTTGTTTCTGCTTTCAGAGACTTGTTTGAGAGTTTTTAAAGGCAGTTCAAAACAATAAGTGAGGCACCATAAAGCAGAGCAAGATGTGCCGGATAGAAAATGTAGAAGAAATATTTCAGCTTCAGCCCTCGCTTGCCATTATAAAAATTGATAAGCAACAACGAAACGACCGCGGCAGCAACATCAGGATTAAATACATTAGCTGCAGCAAACTCAAATCCGCCGCCAACTATATGGCATGACGAAAGGAGCACTGCGCATACTGCAGCAAAGAACATCTTGGCCTTGCTGTCGTGGAATAAATAAAATGCAGCCACAAGCAGAATGCCATACACACCGCCATCTAGTTTAGTGTATTCAGCTGCCAGTGCTGTCAAAACAATCAGAGCAGTTTCTGCGATGTACCTTTTCCATTTTGAAAGACTTTGTATCTTTTCCAGAATAATCAAAAAGAATAAGGAAAGCAGGAGCTCACACATAACATTTTGTTGCCGAAGGTCAAATAGTTGCCCGGTTTGAACGAAATCGTATATGGGCTCCGCAATGATTGCGAAGACAAGCATATTTCGCAGGTACTTCTTTATGTCATGAGTATGCAAAAATCCCTCAACTATCAAAAAGCAAAATAAGGGAAATGCAATTCTGCCAAAAACATGAAGCACATCCGAAGCTTCGCTTAAAATCGCCCACTGTTCGTCTGATACCTGACTGTACGATGCGTGAGTCATGATTCCATTGGTCAGGATGATCCTGCTTACATGATCGAGAACCATCGAAATGGCTGCTACTATCTTTAATGTGCTGCCGCTAATTCCGTATCTATCTGTTTTCATTTCGTTTTCCTTTCTTTGGGTGGGCCGTCAGGGGTTCAGCCTGCTCCGCAGGCGGCCGCTGCGGCGCTTTCGCGCCTTGCGCGCTGCGCTGGCAAACGCTCACGCGTTTACTCAGCTCCGCGCCCCGACGGGTTCGAACCCGTGGCGCGGCAACAAAAAAGCGGCCGGCATCCGCCAGTCGCTTTTCTATTCTATGGTGGGCCGTCAGGGGTTCGAACCCTGGACCTTGGGATTAAAAGGCGCCCCTCGTTTGATTTCACGGTTGGACAGTGATACCGTACACCCACTCTGACCTGCGATTTCGTTCGACTAGACAGACTGCACGGACAGGGTGATTCCAATCACAATCGGTACACCCTGCGGTACACGCGGGGGTACATCCGCAACCGTGGAGGTCCCGTGAAACCCAAGCGCTACTACACCTCGTCCTGCCTCATCCCGTACCGCAACGGCGGTTGGCGGGGGCGACTCAAGTTCAAACAGCAGGACGGGACATACGGGCAGGTCAGCAAGGTCATGAGCTCCAAATCGAAGCGGGCGGCGCAGACCGAGCTGAAGGAATGGCGTGAGGAGATGGAGGAACTCGCACAGAAGAAGCTCAAGCTTGGCAGCATGGCACACAAGACCGTGAAAGACCTGCTAGACGGCTATATCGACATGCTTAGCGCATCGGGTTCAATCGAAAGCTCCACCGTCTACGACTACCGCGGCGCCGCCAAGTTCGTGGAGCGCAGAATCGGCAATATCGAATTCGATGCACTCGACGTAACCGCAGCTCAGAACTGGATAAATTGGGCTGTCGAAGAGGGATACCAACCCGCCACCATCCGCAAAAGCGTGACACTGCTCAAAGCCGCCTACCGCGACGCGGTGGGCAGGCTTCGCGTGCTCGACTACTCACCCGTTGACTGCGTTCGCATTCCAAAGGCCCGCCACCGCGAACCCAACGCACTGGATGAGCGGGAGCGCGGACGGCTGCTGACGTTCCTCTCCATTGCCCGTGATTGCCCCGAAAACGTGGGAATCTACCTCGCACTTCTCACAGGCATGCGGCGCGGGGAACTACTCGCTCTGAGGTGGCGGAACGTTAACTTCGATGAAAGGATGCTTCACGTCAAGGCTTCAATCGGGTTTGGCGAAGATGGTCACTACGAGAAGGAGCCCAAGAACGGCGGCAGTCGCAGGAGTATCCCCATGCCCGATGAGGTCGCGGGCATCCTGACGCGCCGCCTCACCGCCGCAAGGGCCGAGTGCTTCAAAGCAGGTGTTCCGTTCGACCAGTCGATGTTCGTCCTCGGAGGCCCCGATGGCGAGTTCATGGCCCCCGAGCGTCTCTCGCGACACTGGGCCGTGACCGTGCGCCAGCTCGGACTAATCGGCAGCGAGGGTGAACCTCCCAAGTTCCACGACTTGCGTCACACGTTCGCCACTGCAGCGATCCTCGCGGGGACGGACATCAAGTCCGTGTCCTCTCTCCTGGGCCATGCGAACGCGGCCATGACACTGAACATCTACACGGGCGTCAACCCTCAGGCGAAGCGCACGGCGATGGATGCCGTGGCAGCAACGATGACCGCAGCGCCGCCCGTTGCCGAAATCTTGGAGCTGCGGGCGGCTGGGGAATAGGGCTACGCGGCCCTCAGGTGCCGATTTTAGACACGAAAATACAGCGGCCGTCCATCGGCTCCGGCCGCATATTTTCAGAGCCACAAATCGGCTCTGATTTAAGCAAAAGACCAGCTAGACAGCTGTTTTCTAATAAGACTGGTCGGACTATTGGGACAATAAAACGGAGGTGAACCATGCTCGAATTCAGGATAAGCGGCGAAACTGCTAAGGTCGGCTGCTTGGCAGACCAGCTGGAGAGGGCGGGCTATGTCGTCAGACGCTCGAAGCCCTATCGCAACAGGGACGAGGAAGGCTGTCGAATCTATCTCGAAATGGATGAGGACAAGGTCATGGGCTGGATGCTTGCCAACCTTGAAAAAGCATCCCTAGACGATCCCTCATAAGGCCCGCCTTTCGACGAAGGCGAAAGGCGGGCCCGAGTACGGAAACCCACCGTTTGGAGCGAATCGGACGAGATCGGGCGAAATGACCGTAAGGGTACGTTTTTGAAATACGCAAGTGTCGTACGCTGCCGTACAAAACTGCGTTTTGCCCGTCCGCGTACACGCCGAAACCTGCGGTTCGGCGCTTGTTAGGGCTCTGCCCTAAAACCCGGCGCCCCGCGGGGCGAAACCCACGTTCTCGAAAGCGTGGTTAGGTGGAACGGAATGCCCTGCCGCTCGAAATTGTCACCGTTTGTCACCTTGTGGCACCAAATGGATGCGCACGGAAGCCATAGCCGTCATAGCCTTGTTTTAACGGCACAAGCCGTCCAGTCTTTATCGGCCCCGATTAGGCCAGAAAGGAACCCATCATGCATAAATCTGAAGAAGCCATTTTGGAGCGATTTCGGGCAGGCGAATACGACACCCTCCCACTTCTAATCACGCCGACAACGGCAGAAGCCGCAATCGGCATCAGCTCAAAGCATCTGCTCAGGATGGCTGATCGGGGTGAGATTCGAGCCGTCCAGATCGGTCGTCGCTGGAAACTCAATCGCGACGACCTGCTCGCAGTCTGCGGGTTGCGGGACAAGGGCGCAGCATAATGGGGCGCTCAATATCCGAGGACGAAGCCATAGAGGCCGCATGGAACGTGCAGCTGCCCACATTGCGGCTCGACATGCCGCTGTCGAGCAACGCCGCGTTCAAGCGTCTACGCACTGAGCGCGGCGAAAAGGCGTATGCAGACATGGGCGTATGGCTTCAGCTGTGCTCCATCGCGACCAGCTATAAGGGTCATGCACTTCCTCTTGATTACGCCCAGCTGGCCGAATGGCTATACGGCAACCGTGCTAAATCAACCATCGCGGCAGGCCACATCAGCGCACTGAACGCAGTTGCACTTGTAGACGCATGCGATGATGGCTGGCTCTATCTGCCCGTTATCGAAGACGAATCAGTGAGGTACGGAAAAATGATTGTCGGTGGCTCCCGTGGTGGACGCCCGCGGGGCAAGAAGAAAAGGAGGCGGTAACGTGGCGGACGATCCACCGAAAAAAGAAGTGCCGACGGAAGTGATGATTCCGTCGGCACCAAGCACCACGAGGGGTGCGATTCGCTATACGAATACTATATCACGCAAGCAGTTCGCGCAGCTCAGCGGCGCGGAACCGCCACAACTCTGCGCTGTTGCAATCGAGGCCGAAGTCAAAGCCAGAGAGCGGCTGAACGCCGATAAAAGCGACCGATGGCTGTATCTAGTCGCACATGGCCAGCTTGAGCTCGAACTGTTGCTCGAGATACGCCGCTATGAACGAATCGGGGCTCGAAAGGGCTATGCGGTCCGCGGCTTGAAAAAGACCAACAAGGAGCTATCGGAGTTCTTCCGCGTCACGGCCCAAAGCATGTCGCGAACCACCCTAGCGCTTCGTAAGCGGGGCGTAATTGAAAACGTCGACGGGGTATTGCAGCTCAGATACTCAGCCATTTTGAAAGCTGCGAAGACCGACGGCTGGAGCGTCTAGAAAAAACCGCCGCGCTGTTGATGCGCGGCGGTTTTTTAGGCCAAAAGGCTGGGTTAATAATCAACTTCATGTTGATTATTAACAATGGAAATTAATCAACATCATGTTGATTGGAAATCAACCTCATGTTGATAAAAATCAACCTCATGTTGATTTCGATAAACATGAGGTTGATTTTTCGCCACCCTTTTTAGGGGGCGCATAGCAACAAGTTCCCGCAGGTCGACGTGTTGCAAAATCAACATGAGGTTGATTTCCCTTTTATATATAAATAAATATAAGAAATATAGGCCAGCGGCGAGCAGGTGGGCGCTCGCCATGTCCTCAATCGCGCCCCTACTCTACGGGCATCAACGCTCGCGTTCAACGCCCTTCCGACAGCCTGGGGCTAGGCATGGAGCCCCTACGGCTGTCGAAAGCGCGCAGACCGCTCGCGCGCACTCGGGCCGTCCCCTGCCCCTTCGGACGGATGGACGGACGCATCAACAACGATCCATCCGTCCGACCATCGGGACGCTATGTCCCTCTACGGACAGGCCAGAATTATGGAATCCACGTGATTTGAGGGGTACCGTTTTGGGTACTCGCGGGGTACACAAAGAAAAAGGTCAGAGACAACACCGTCTCTGACCTGTGTAAACTATGGTGGGCCGTCAGGGGTTCGAACCCTGGACCTTGGGATTAAAAGTCCCCTGCTCTGCCAGCTGAGCTAACGGCCCGCGGGTGGCATTGTACCACGGTCTGGGACTATTCCCAACTCCATTGGCCGTTCTGGAAAATCACAACTTCACGTCCATCAGGCGTAATGCCCGTAATATCGATGTCGTCCGTGCCGATCATAAAATCGACGTGCGTGCTCGAGACGTTAACGCCATGCTCCAGGAGCTCCTCCTTGGACATGTCATACCCACCCTCGATGCATTCGGGGAAACCGACACCTAGCGCGAGATGGCAGCTAGCGTTCTCATCATAGAGCGTGTCATAGAACAGAACGCCACTTTCACGGATCGGCGTGTTCTTGGAGATAAGCGCCACCTCGCCCAGACGAGCGGCACCTTCGTCGGTGTCAATGATGCTCGCAAGCGTCGCCTTGCCCACGCGGGCATCGTAGTCCACTACGTGGCCGGCCTCGAACTTAATCCAAAAATCGTCAACCTTGTTACCGTGGTGAATGAGCGGCATGGCCGAGTACACGATACCGTCGGCGCGCATGCGATCGGGCGAAGTGAAGACTTCCTCGGTGGGAATGTTGGGGAAGAAGGGGTGTCCATCGGGCGTCTTGCCCTTGCCGCCGGCCCACTCGTGGCCCTTCGTCATGCCAATCGTCAGATCGGTTCCATTTGCCGCGGTGTAATGCAGGCAGTCAAAACGATTGTCGTTCAAGAAGCGCAAATTCTTTTCGAACGCCGCGTCATGAAGCTCCCAGTCACTCTCCGGGTCCTGGCCATCGGCACGAGCGGTGTGCAGAATCGCATTCCATAGTTTATAGATCGCAACCTCATCCGCATCGCCCGGGAACACCTCGCGCGCCCAGGCAACAACCGGCGCACCGGCAATGCACCACGGGTTGATGTTGTAATCCAGTCCACGGCGGAAGACCTTGCACTGCGTATTCCTTGCCTTGGAAGCCGCGGCGGGCTTGGCGGGATCGATGCCCTTAAGGGCGGCAGGGTCCGCACCCTCGATAAAGATAAAGCAGGCGCCATCTTGGGCCAAGGAATCCAGCTGTATGCGCTTCCACTCGGGCGTCTGCTCAAAATAGCTTTTATCGACATGCTCGTACGTAAGCCTTGTCACGGCATCGTCAGCCCAAATAACCGTCACGTGACCGGCACCGGCGGCATAAGCCTCCGCGACCACCACGCGCGCAAACGGCGCGCACTCGACCGGAGACTGAACGACAACCTCCTGGCCGGGCTTGACGTTTACGCCCTTGCGAACAATCAGGCGCGCGTAGTTTTTAATCTTGGGCTCCAGGGCCTTCATGCCCTCCAGAGCCTCTTCGACCGTCAGGGCAGCTCGAATCATGTGCCACTCCATCTATCTATAGAACAGTAAAAAGGCGCGCCGCAAAAACGACGCGCCTTATATCTTAGCGATTAGTATGGATGCAAACGCTACTTCTTCTTGGAGTCCTTCTTGTCCTCCTCGGCAGCTGCGCGCTCGATAAGAGCGTTGAGCTTGTTCTCGGACATGCCCTCGGCCTGCGTGCGATACATATTACGCAGGGGGCGAATACGGGCAAAGTCGTAGATAAAGTCACCCAGAATGATGGCGTAGGACAAAACGATGCCGACCATCTGGACGGGACTGGACACCGTGCCGCCGGGAGCGAAGTAGAGCGAAGCCCAAATTGCCACGACGAGCACCATGCCGATGGCGAGCACGGCCCACCAGATACGACGACGCTTGGTGTAGTCCTCATCCTGCTTGAGGAGGATATTCGACACCGTGTAGATGCGGTCCTCGCGAGCACGCTGCTTGGCCTTGCGGGCGCGCTTCTCCTCCTTGGAGAGACCATCCAGGTTTTCACCCTTCTCGAGCTCTTTGCGGCGAGCTTTAGACGAAGCCGGCACGACGCGGACAGAGCTCGCTGCCTGACGGGCAGGCTTAGCGGATGCGGCAGACTTGCGCGCAACCCCGGTAACCTCGTGGGACTGCGTGCGCTTGTTCGTGGCGCTACGGGTACTCACTTATGCGTTCTCCTTCATGCTTGTGAACTGGGAGCCCGTGATGATCTGGAAGGCCTCGCGATAGCGCTCGGACGTGCCATCGATGACCTCGGCGGGCAGGTGCGGGGTCTCCCCCGTCATATCCCAGTTGGCCTTGAGCCAATTGCGGACGAATTGCTTGTCGTAGCTGGGCTGAATCTTGCCCTCCTCGTAGCTGGCGGCAGGCCAGAAACGGCTAGAGTCGGGCGTGAGGCACTCGTCGATCAGCGTAACCTTGCCATCGATGACACCGAACTCGAACTTGGTGTCGGCAATGATGATGCCACGGGTCGCTGCATACTCGGCGGCAGCCTTGTAGATCTTGAGGGAAAGGTCGCGAATCTGCGCGGCGATGTCCTCACCCACGATCTCGCAGCAACGCTCGAACGAAATGTTCTCGTCGTGGTCGCCGATCTCGGCCTTCGTAGACGGCGTGAACAGCGGCTCGGGAAGCTTGGAGGCCTCGGTCAGACCCTCGGGCAGCTGAATGCCGCAGACGGTACCGTTCTCGTCATAGGTCTTCTTGCCCGAACCAGTCAGATAGCCGCGGACGATGCACTCGATAGGAATCGTCTGAGCCTTCTTGACCAGCATGGCGCGGCCTGCGAGGTAGTCACGATACTCGGCAAACTCCTCGGGGAAATCCGCCGGGTCGATGGAGACGAGGTGGTTGGGAACGATGTCGGCAAACTTATCGAACCAGAATGCCGAGATGCGGTTGAGCACCTCTCCCTTAAACGGAATCTCGTCGGGAAGAATGAAGTCGAACGCAGAAATGCGGTCGGTGGCGACCATCAGCAGGTTTTCACCGGCATCATAGATATCACGAACCTTGCCACGGGAATCCGGACGACGCTCCATCGTTGTCACGTGAGTCACTCCTTACCAAAATACGACAGTAATGCGGGTTCTTTCCCGCACGTTTTCGCAAACTCGGAGCGGCAGGGACGAAACCCCTCCTTCACCGAATAGCGAAAAGCTAGTGCTCCATTGTAGTAGATGCTGCGTCCGCCGTGTGCTCGCGAGGCAGATGAATCGTAAAAGTCGTACCCTTTCCAAGCTCCGACTCCACGGATATATAGCCGTGATGACGCTCGACAATCTGTTTAGTTACGGCGAGGCCAACGCCCAAGCCGCCAGCTTCGCGGGCGCGGCTGGCGTCGGCACGCCAAAAACGACCGAAGATGCGCGACAAATCATCCTTGGCGATACCGATGCCCGTATCCGAAACCGCGATATCGACGTGCTTGCGGTCACTGAGCACCGACACCACGACCCAACCCCCCTCGGGGGTATAGCGCATGGCGTTACTCAAAAGGTTGATGACGCATTGCGTGATCATGTCGGGATCTGCCTCGACAACGTCGTCGTGGCCCTGCGTCTCATCCGCAAAGCGCAAGCGCAGGTCACGGTCGGCAAACAGGCGCTCCTGGCCATTCACAATCGAACGCACAAACGGCACCATATCCACCGGCTCCAGGTTGAGCGGCGCGGTACTGTTTTCCATGCGCGACAGGTCGAGCATCTGCTGCACCAGACGGGCCAGACGACGCGTCTCGGATGCGACTGTCTCCAGATGCTCGTCGTCGGTGGGATACACACCGTCTTGCATAGCCTCGACCGTTGCAAGCATTGCCATGAGCGGCGTGCGCAGCTCGTGGGCAACATCAGAGGTCAGGCGCTTCTCGTGCTTCATATCCTTTTCGAGTGAGGTGGCCATCTCGTCGAAGGTCTCTCCCAGCTGATCGATCTCATCATCGCCGCGCAAGCCTGTACGAGCGGACAGGTCTCCATCGCGGATTTGCTTGGCGGTGCTGGTAATACGATGAATCGGCTTGGTGAGCATGCGCGACACGAGTGATCCGATAACGACCGAGATGCAGACGGCCACAACCGCAGCAAGGGCCATGGCGTTAAAGGTCTTCTCCCTGAATGCTGAGTCTGCCTTGGTGAGCAGGGCATCGGAGCCAATCGCCCACAATTTGACCTGACCCACGTGCTCGCCGGAGGACGTCACGATCTCAACGTTGGCAACACTATTGGAATCGGTGGGAGCAGACGAGACCGGGCTGTGCGATGCCTTCTTTCCGCTCGTACCGTCGGTCGTCGCCTGATTTTCGCGCACATCGGCAGTAGCGCTTGCCGAGGGCCACGAGTCGTCATAGACGACAACGCCCTTTTTGTTGACGACCTGCATGCCCAGATCGTCGGACACCAAACTCGATGTCGCGACCGTACGTAGCTCGCCCGCAGTCCAATTGCCGTTTTCCTCATACGATGTCGCAAGCTTTTCGGCAGCGGAATTGGCAATTTCGACAATATTGGAGCGCGTGTAATCCGTAAAAACCGTGCCCCATACAACGGAGACTACGCCCACCAGCACCAATACCGTCATGAGCGATGTCAGGGCAAAAGCCAGGGCCATGCGCGAGGGATAGCTCATCGTTGGCCGTGAATCGGAACGAGGCGTGTTCCAACTAGCTTTGGAACCCGCCTCGTTCTCCTGCTTATGCTTTTGCCCGATTTCAAAGCGCGCAGGTGTCATATGTGATTTCCTTTATTTCTCGTCCGACTTATCGGTCTTGGTCGGAGCCTCGAAGCGGTAGCCGACACCGTGGACGGTGTAGAGCCACTTGGGCTTCTTGGGGTCGTCGCCCAGCTTGGCGCGAAGGTTCTTCACGTGGCTGTCGATGGTGCGCTCATAACCCTCAAAGTCGTAGCCGAGCACCTTCTCGACCAGCTCCATGCGGTTGTAGACGCGGCCGGGGTGGCGGGCAAGCGTGGTGAGCAGCTTGAACTCGGAAGCCGTCAGGTCGACTTCCTTGCCCTCGACCAAAATCTTGTGGCCCGAGATGTCAATGACCAGATCGCCAAAGTCGAGCACCTCGACGGCCGGCTCATCGGCCTGGTGGGCACGGCGGAACAAGGCGCGTACGCGCGCGACAAGCTCGCGCGGCGAGAACGGCTTGATCAGATAGTCGTCGGCACCGAGCTCGAGGCCGATAATACGGTCCTCGATCTCGCCCTTGGCCGTCAGCATAATGATGGGGACATCCGAGGTGTCGCGAATGGTGCGGCAAACGCGCTCGCCGGGAATCTTAGGGAGCATGAGGTCGAGCACGACCAGGTCGAACTGATGCTTCTCGAACTCCTCGATAGCGGACTGGCCGTCGCCCACGCCCACAACCCAATAGCCCTCGCGCTCGAGATAGGCAGCGACAGCGTCACGGATTGCCTTCTCATCCTCGACCAGCAGAATCTTTTTTGCATCTGAAGCCATAACACGGCCCCCCTGTCTCAATTAGCTAAGAACAAGCTCATTTTAACGCACCTGAGCCCACCGGGTATCGCATGGGTGCGATAGCTCGGCGGGCGGTACTCATAGTCACAACGCGCTTATTCCCCTGTCGACGCCTTTTTAACCCCTCGGAGACTAAAGAGAGAACAAGCGAGCGGTAACCGTCTCGGGAATTCCCTGACTGTTGCGCACCGTTGCGTACGTTAAGAACGAGTTCGATTTACCCGCCGTAGCAGGATAATCGCCATACTCCAGGGCTCGGTCGGGCGACAGAAGCGAGCCGTAGGTCTTAGCCGAAGTGTCAATCAAAAAATGCGACGCCTGGACTTTAACCAGGTATTTATTTTTCCTTCCCGCAGCGCACGCGAGCGGCTCACGCGAAAGGAAGAGGTACGGCCCGCCCTCGTTACCGATATAGGTGCCCATATTGCCCAGGCTACCCACACCGTTATACGTCGCCTCAATGGAGAACACGAAGGTGTCGCCCATATACACGGCCTCGAAAGGCGAAACCGACGAAGGAAGCACCAGCTGAGCTCGCTTCGTGTTGTTGCCGTCAGTCAGGTCGATCGCCGTCATACCGTAATAGACGCCCTCATCATTGTGCACGCGGGGCGAGATGGTCAGGATGCCGTCGCTCACACGCGGGGCGGATGCGAAGCGGCCCGTCGACTTCCAAATAGTCTCAGGCTTGGACTCGCTGGGCGACTGGCGATAGCAGTACGAATCGTTACTCGTCTTGCTGCCGCCGGACGAAGGCATCTTATACCAGATGACCGACGACCCATACGCTGTGAAGAGCGGCGGATCGTAGTTTTCGCCACCGCGGTCGAGCTCGACAGCGTTGCCGGTAAGGGAGGAGCCTGCAAGGTTTTGCGCATAGAGTTTCCAAGACGCATTGGCAAAGTTCATCTCGACCCACGCGAACACGCCATCACCCGCGCGAACGTCGTAAAACGCATAACCGGTTCCCTCAACGGGATCCTCGATAAGTGTGGTAAGCGAGCCATCGCCCAGGTTGAGCACACCAAGCGTATTGGCATGCAGGGCAGAAGCAGGCGCCATCATCGCGGCAGCGTAGTCACCATCGCAGTAGTACAGCAGCGTGCCCAGCGGCAGCGTCCACGAGGCCGTGGGCTCAAGATCGATATCAACAGCTTCGTACTCATCAGTGATCGAGACAATCTTCGAATCGTCCTTGATAACCTGCGGCTCGCCAGCGGCGTCATCACTCGTGCCCGTTTTTTTCGAGCATCCGGCCAGTACGGCAGCAGCACCGGTAGCAGCACCACCCAGCACAAAACCTCGACGCGTTATTCCATTCTTAAAGCGATCAGCGATGCCCATTAGGCGATCTCGGCGCGAGCGGCCTCGATGGCGCGCGTGAGCTGATCGGCACACGAGGTCTTCTTCATGCCGCAGGTATTACCCGCGAGAACCTCGATCACACGGTCGGCAGGGGCGCCTTCGACCAGCCTGGAGATGGCCTTGAGGTTGCCGTCGCAGCCGCCGGTAAATTCGACACCCAGCACCTTGCTGCCGTCGTCAGAAAGATTAAGGTGAATATTGCGAGCACACACGCCCTGCGGCTTGTAGTCAAAACTAATCATTGCGATCCCCTCTCGGAAAGAAATTTCAGACGTCTATTATCCCCGCCTGGGCCGACTTATGTTCGCGGACACCGATTCAACATCCTACGATGCGCGGACGAGCGGGAACAAGATTAGCAGTCCGCGCCCTGTGCGTGGACCATGCGCTTCTCCCGATACATATTGTGGTCGGCGACACGATATACATCGGCCATCGTATTTCCAGCCGTCTCGACGGTCGCCACGCCAATCGACGCACTGACCGTTAGGGCTTCATCGCTCACCGTGGCAAGACCGAGACGAAGGTCTTGTTCAAGCCCGAGCGCAGACTCGCCGTCAGTATGGGGGCAAACCAGCAAAAACTCGTCGCCGCCAACGCGCATCGGCAGGCAATCATCACCAGCCACCCGCAGCAGCACGGACGCTGTCCGTCGCAGCAGCTCATCTCCCATCTCGTGACCATGGATGTCATTGGTCCGCTTGAGATAATTGCAGTCCAGCATGATCACGCTCACCGGCAAGCCCTCGTTCACCAGGCTATCTCCGCGCGATTCAAGGTAGTTACGATTGCGAAGCCCCGTCAGCTTATCTTGGTATGACAGCTCCTCGGCATGCTTGACCATCGATATGTTGTGCGTCGCCACGACGACCGATTCCAGCCGGCCTTGCTCGTCGCGATGCTGGGGGACGACCTGCAGCGAATACCAAGTACCTCGACAATCTCGCACCTCGGCGGCCAAGTATGGCACGCCCTCCATACGTTCACGAAGCGTACTTATATCCACAAGTCCCACAACCGCTTCACGGCTTTCGGGGCTCACGATATCTCGGCAGACCGTGTCCATAAAGTCATACGCCTCGCTGTGTTCGGCAAATATCTTCGCTATCGCCGGCGACATGTTGATTCCCTCGATCTCGAGCGTATCGAGATGTAAAAGAAAGGTCGAGTCGTAGATGGCACTTATGGCATTGATAATGCCGAGCTGTTTATCCTTTTCGGCTAAGTTTCGATGGTCAACGATATTTCGCGCTAGCAGCACCACAACCCAAAACGCAAGACAAACCAACACACCGGCGGCAACAAACGAGACTCTGCCGGACATGACCTCCGCTTTGGGATACAGCGCAAACAGGCGATAGTCCTTGTATGCCGCACGCACGGCATACCATTTGCTTCCGCGATACTCGATACGCGTCAGGCCTTCGTCTTTCCACTCGATTCCAGATCCGGCAAGGAGCCGAGCGAGCGACACGTCGACATCGGGATCATTAGAGGAGACGATCTCCGCATCCTCCATAACAAGCACCGTGGGGCCCTGGTGGAAGGTATTGTTTGCAAGCACGTCGGCTATGGCATACGAATAGTCATCCGCCGTATCGGGGACGAATGAGCGGTATGCCAGGGCAACGCCGTCGCCATACGGGGCAGCACAGACGGCAAAAACGACATCGCGGCGCTCAACGACAGTTGAGTAGGACACTTTGGAACCTTGGTACATCGATGCGACCGACGAGCAAGCCAGTTCTTCTCGCCATAGCATGAGCGGATCGCGGCCATCGATGTCGTAGTGGGCGGTCATATGACCGTCGGAGTCCATGACCATCAGCCCCGAAAGGTTCTCGGCATGGACATATTGCTCGATAAGATCGTCGTTAACCTCAACGCGACCAGGGGGCAGGAACGTCGCAAACGATTCGACCGCAGCATCCAAATCGTGCGTCGCCTCGGTTTTTCTTCCCTGTTCGTAGCGATCATATTTTTCGCAAGCGTTTTCCAAAAACACCATGGCCTCTTGACCGAATCCAAGCGTTTTATGGAGGCAGCGATGCGTGCCGACCATAAACAGCAGATTCAGCAAGACAATGCTGGCAACAACGCTGACGACTATGACAACCAGGTTCTTTTTGTGCAAGAGGCGCTCATCATTTGTCATGAATTCGCTCCTTGCTCACTCGTCGTCGCTCCCGCCTTGTAATTGCCCACAATACGGTCAATCGTGCCATCTCGATCCATGTCGAACAGCGCGGTATTGAGATCCTTTACGACCGGTCCTTCATAGCTGTTCTCAAACGCGACGCCCAGGTCAACCGTCATAACGTTGTCAGCGAACACGCGATAAAGGCCGGGGTACTGGGCAACGAGTCGGTCAAGCGGCTGTACGTCCGCCATCCAGCAGTCCACATATCCTTTGGCTAGAGCGGCTTTGCAGAGCTCGGCAGAGCCATACGATTTGATTTGAACGTCCGGCGAGATCCCCAGATCCCCCGCAAGCAATCGACGCTCACTCACCGAGCCCGCAATCACCGCAATGGTCTTGCTTCCATCGAGATGCGCCAAGGACTTGATACCACTCGTTTTCTTGGCGGCAACCGAGACCGTTACGGTTAGATACGGCTCGGTCCAGTAATACTTATCCTCGCGATAACAGGGCGAATAATCGCACCATAGGCAATCGATATCACCATTTTTGAGCAGCCGGTCGCGATCGTTCCAGTCAATATCGACAAACTGCGGCTTGAGCCCCGCACGTTCACACGCCTCGCGGGCGATATCGATATCGATACCGGCGTAATCGCCTGTGGTATCGACATATACATAGGGGTCGTTATCCGTAACGCCAATTTTGAGCACAGGGAGATCCTCGTCAGCCGTACTCGGCGAGGAAGAACTATTTCGATCGGTATACGTCAGGACGGCCGTACAGGCAGCAACAAGAACTATGAGCGCGAACGAGACAATGACGACTCGTTTAATACGTCTAGGCACGCGCCTCTTTTCATCGAAATGGCAGTAGAGGTTCATTTTATTACCGGGGGCTGCCGCAGCAACGAAAAAAGCGCCTCACCCAAGATGGGCAAGGCGCCAATGGTTGAAATGCATCCGCAAACGGTCGAATTACACCGACGTTATTCGAAGCTCAGCTGCTCCAGACGGTCGAAGACCGTGTCGATGCGGGTGAGGAAGTCCCACGGGTCAAAAATCTCGTCGAGCTTCTCCTGGCTGACGGTGCAGCGCGGATCGGCCTCGAGACGCTCCTTAAAGGTAGGACCGGAGACGCAGTCCTGCACCTCGTGCCAGGTGGCCATGGCATTTTCCTGCACGATGGCATAGGCATCCTCGCGGGTGATGCCTGTATCGACGAGAGCCAGCAGCACCTTGGAGGAGAAGATGAGGCCGCGGGTCTTGTTGAGATTGGCCATCATGCGGGCAGGGTACAGCTGCAGGCCGTCGATGACGCGGATGAGGCACTGGAACATGTGGTCAAGGGCGATGAAGCTATCGGCCTGGGCGACGCGCTCGGCAGAGGAGTGCGAAATGTCGCGCTCGTGCCACAGGGCAACGTTGTCGAAGGCGACCTGGGCGTTGGACTTCACGACGCGCGACAGGCCGCAGACCTTCTCCATGGTGATGGGGTTGCGCTTATGCGGCATGGCGGAGCTGCCCTTTTGACCCTTGCGGAACGGCTCCTCCGCCTCGAGCGTATCGGTCTTCTGCAAGTTGCGAACCTCGGTCGCAATGCGCTCGCAGGTAGCTGCCGTGGTAGCGAGCACGCCGGCAAGGTAGGCGTGGTGGTCACGGCTGATGACCTGCGTGGACAGCGGATCGTGGACCAGACCCAGGTGCTCGCAGACGTACTCCTCGACGAACGGCTCGATGGAGCTGTAGGTGCCGACGGCACCGGAAATGGCACCGAAGGCAACGTTCTTGCGGGCGTCCTCAAGACGGTCCAGATCGCGCTTGAGCTCCCAGGCCCAGGAGCCAAACTTCATACCGAAGGTCATCGGCTCGGCATGGATGCCATGAGTACGGCCGGCGCAGAGCGTGTTGCGCTCCTCGAAGGCACGACGTTTGCAGATCTCGCCGAGCTTCTTGACGTCCTCGATGATCAGGTCGCAGGCCTGAGTGAGCTGATAGCACAGGGCCGTATCACCCAGGTCGGAGCTGGTCATGCCGTAGTGAACCCAGCGGCTGGGCTTGGGCTCACCCTCGGGAACGTCGGCGTCAATGTACTCCTTCATGTTGGTGAGGAAGGCGATGACGTCGTGGCGCGTGACCTCCTCGATCTCGTCGACCTTTGCCTTCTCAAAGTTGGCGTGGTCACGGATCCACTGGGCCTCGTCTTTGGAAATACCGATCTTGCCGAGCTCCGCCTGGGCCTCGCAGGCCAAGACCTCGATCTCCTGCCAAATGGCATACTTGTTCTCGAGGGAGAAGATGTGTCCCATCTCCGGGCGGGTATAGCGATCGATCATAGCGGCTCCTTTTTGGTTATTGGCACGTTGGTCGTAACCCAACCATTGTACCGTGAGCGGATGCGAGTAACGACAACGGGCATTAACCTAACATTTTGCAACGGAGGCGGGCAACGGGACGTCCGCGTATTTGCTTCGCAAATCCGCACCGGCTTCAGGCGCCTACCGGCGCCTTCGCCTGCTCGCTATAAACGCTTCGCGTTTATTTAACGCTCGCACCCTGTCGGGTTCGAGTCCCGGCGCTTGGTAGTAAAAAGCACGGCAACGTAACGCTGCCGTGCTTGTGCTTTTTACTGGAGCGGGCAACGGGACTCGAACCCGCGAGTGTCAGCTTGGGAAGCTGATGCCTTACCACTTGGCGATGCCCGCAATTGCGCATTGGGATAAATTAAATGCTCGAATAGTATATACCGAGCATTTCAAGGGGGCAATATGAATGCGGCGTGTTATCACTATGCAATCGCGCACCGCGCACTGCGGCACAAAAGCCTACGAAACGCGCTCCAACTGGTCCCTTGCATCAGAAAGCACGTGTTCTACCCCGTTTTGCACCTCAGTGTCAAAACGATACGCAGGGACCGAAACGCTTAAACCATAGAGACGCCCGCCTTTTTCTATGGGAACGGCGATGCACTCAACCCCTTCTGCCATCTCCTGATGATCATATGCAAAACCACACCGTCGGACCTCCTCGAGCTGCCGCATCAGGTCATCTATGTTTTTTACCGCATGCTCAGTCGTTTTTTCGAATGGGACGGGAAGCAGCGAGCGAACCAACTCCTCATCCCATCGAGATAGAATCGCCTTTCCAATCGCCGTGCAGTGCGCAGGAAGGGTCTTACCGATTTCCGATGAAAGACGGATGTGCTGGGGGGAATCAACGCGCGAAATATAGAGGACACGACCGTGGTCGAGCACGCCGAGCTGACAGGTCTCTCCGCACGATGCGACAACCTTTCGCATGGCTGTCTCAAAAGAGGACAATCCCCCACTCTCACGATCGAATGCCTTGCCCAGCAGATACGTCTTAAGCCCAATCGAATACCTACCGGTAGTCTCGTCATAACTAACGTAATCTGAATCGGCCATGGTGTGCAGAATCGAGAAGAGGCTACTCTTTGGAGCGCCGACAATGCGGCATATCTCTGCCATGGTAAGTCCGCTCTTTGTAGCCGAAAGGGCTTCAAAGATTGATAGAACCCGCAAGGTAGAACGGTGGCCAGCAGGATTATATCGCGAGGGCATGGCAACTCTCCTTGTTCATTAACGCCCAGACTTTCCCCGTAAGTATAGCGGCGTGCCCCTTAAAGCAACCGTTCACCGGCCAACCAAAACCATTCGCGGCGGGCCCGTGTGAGGTCTTGAGCATTTCATCTATACTGTTCCGTATAACGAATAACGTTCGTAATTACGAACGTTATTCAAGTGGACATAGGGAGGAAACATGTCAGACGTTGTAAGCCAAGGCCAAAACGCCGTTGTCATTGATCAGAGGGACAACGTTGCCGTCGCCACCTACCAACTGGAGGCGGGCGCCGAGGCCCGCTATCCCATGCCAGACGGCACACTGGCGAGCGTTACCGCGGCCGACGACATCCCACTGTTCCACAAGATTGCCCTCGTGGACATCCCCAAAGGCGAGAAGGTCGTCAAGTATGGCGAGTTCATCGGTGTGGCCACCACGGACATCAAGCGCGGGCAGCATGTTCATACGCACAACTGCGCCAGCTCCGACGACCTGAAGGACTCCGTCGTCGCCGACACCGACTCCGTCGCCACCAAGACCTCCTCGTCCGCGGAGGGCACGCGCACCTTCATGGGCTACCGTCGCCCGGACGGTCGTGTCGGCATCCGCAACCACGTCCTGATCCTTCCCACGAGCATCTGTGCCTCCGACACCACGGAAAGGATCGCGAACGCGGTTGAGGGCTGCGTCTCCTTCCACAACCAGAATGGCTGCTCGCAGGTCGACTGCGACCAGAAGGTGACTATTGCTGCCTTGGCAGGCTACGCTGCGAACCCGAACATCTATGGCGTCGTTTGCGTCTCCCTGGGCTGCGAGGGCTGCCAGAACGACATCGTGGTCGACGCGATTCGCGAGCGCACCAACAAGCCCGTCGAGACCCTGGTCATCCAAAAGGTAGGCGGCTCCATCAGGGCGATCGAGGAGGGCACGCGCCTTGCCCGCAAGATGGTCGCCGAGGCGGACCGGTGTGTCCGCGAGCCCACTGACATCTCCGAGCTCATCTTCGGCACCAACTGCGGCGGCTCCGACCCCTCGAGCGGCCTTGGCTCCAATCCGCTGATCGGCGAGGTCTCCGACTGGCTCGTCAGCCATGGTGCCACCTCTGTGCTGTGCGAGACGCCCGAGCTCTTTGGCGCCGAGCACATCCTCGCCCGCCGCGCGAAGGACAAGCAGGTTTCGGACGACATCCTCAAGATCGTCTACGACTACGAAAAGTACGTCCAGATGTTTGGCGCCGAGATGCGAGAGGGCAACCCCAGCCCTGGAAATATGGCTGGCGGACTCACGACCCTCGAGGAGAAGTCTCTCGGCTGCGTGCACAAGGGAGGCCACAGCCCCCTCAATGCCGTCTATCCGTACGCGGCGCAGCTCAATCCGCACGAGGGCCTCGTCGTGATGGACACCCCCGGCAACGACCCCTCCAGCGTGGGCGGCATCATCGCCGGCGGCTGCCAGCTCGTGGTCTTCTCGACCGGTCTTGGCACCCCCACCGGAAACGCCATCGCGCCCGTGTATCGCCTGACTGCCAACAAGCGCACCTACGAGGCCATGAGGGACAACACCGACCTCGACGCGAGCCCGACGATCTACGGCCCCGAGTCCATGGAGGAGATGCGCGACAGGATGCTCGACGACATCATCGCCGTCTGCAACGGCCGCAAGGTCTGCGCCGAGGCCCTTGGCTATACCGAGACCGCCCTTCCGCACATCTGCAACTATATGTAGGCCAGCGTCTGACAGGACGCTCCAGAAAGGAGAAAAACCGTGACAACCACGCAAGCCCCCGAAAAGACACCCAACGCATTCCAGCGCGGCGTCAACGCGGTCATCGACCTGCTGTCCTCGTTCTTCCTCCCGATCATCAACCTGCTCGTCTCCGTCGGCATCCTCAAGGGCATCCTGACGCTTCTGCAGGTCTCGGGCATGGTCACCGACGACTCGACCACGTATGCGATCCTCAATGCGATGGCTGACTCGCTGTTCTACTTCATCCCGGTGTTTCTTGCTTACACCTCGGCAAAGCGCTTCGATGTTGACACGGTGACCGCCGTCCTTCTCGGGTGCATCCTGGTGTATCCGTCCATCACCACCATCATGGCGGCGGACGCGCCCGTCTACCTGTTTGGCCTCGAGCTCTCGAAGGCGACGTACTCCAGCTCCGTCATCCCCATCCTTCTTGCCATCTACTGCGCGAGCTGGGTCCAGAAGGCCTGCTATAAGATCATCCCCGAGACCTTCCGCGGCCTGTTCACACCGCCTATCACGATTATCGTTATCGTCCCGCTCACCCTGGCTGTCTTCGGCCCCCTCGGCACCATCGTGGGCGGTTGGCTCGCGCAGGGCTACGAGGCCGTCTACAGTCTCTCGCCGCTCGTCGCCGGCGCGCTGATCGGCGCGTTCCAGCCGTTCCTCGTCATCCTCGGCCTGCACTGGGCCCTGTTCCCCATCGCCATGAACAACGTCGCGGTCTACGGCTTCGACACCATCATGGCCTTGTTCGGCGGCGCGATCTTCGCCCAGGGCGGTGCCGCGCTCGCCGTCGCCCTCAAGACCAAGAACAAGAAGTTCCGCTCCCAGGCGATCTCCGCTTCGCTCACCACGCTGCTGGGCATCACCGAGCCCGCGATGTACGGCGTGAACCTGCGCCTCAAGAAGCCCATGGTCTGTGCATGCGTCGCCGGCGGCATTGGCTCCGCCGTGGCAGGCCTGTTCGGTTGCGCCGGCACCGCCTTCGCTTTGCCCGCGCTCACCACGCTGCCCGTCTTCATGAGCCGCGCGTTCGTTCCCTTCTGCATCTCGCTGGCGCTCGCCTTTGGCCTCGCCTTCCTGTTCACGCTCTTCGTCCCGATCGACGACGTGACCGAGGAGGAGATGGAGGCCGAGGAGCAGTCCGCCTAGCGTCCGGATTGCAAGGCCACTCTATGTCCCGCGCCCGCGGGCTCGACTGGAGGTGGTGCCCACCTGGCAGCAAAGCGTATCCGTCACTGACCATATATCCATTAGACATTGTTTGACGTAAGGAGAACAAAATGAAGAAGATCGACGCACACGCCCACGTCTTTGACCACATCGGCTCCATGGGCAAGGCCGGAGAGCTACGCCCCCTAGGCAACGGCAACTGTCGTTGGGCCACCGGCGAAGAGTTCCGCATCATCCCCGAGGGCAAGGGAGACAAGGAGTACCTCGTTGAGACCTTCATGGACGTCATGGACGAGCACGACGTCGAGAAGGCCATCCTGCTGCAAGGCGTCCTGTACGGCCTGCAGAACGAGTACGCCATGGAATGCGCCGAGAAGTACCCTGACCGCTTCAAAGCCGCGGTCATGCTCGACCCCTTCTGCCGCTGCGCCCAGCAGATCCTCGAGCACTTCATCAACGATCTGCACGCCCACGTCTTCAAGTTCGAGGTCTCTGTGGGCGGCGGCCTTTCCGGCTACCACCGCGATTTCGCGGTCGACGGCCCCGAGATGACGGTCCTCATCGACAGGATCGCCCAGGTCGAGGACGCCACCCTGGTGCTCGACATCGGCAGCCCCAACCAGTCCAGCTGCCAGCCCGAGGCCGTGTATCGCCTGGCCAAGAAGTACCCCGGCCTGCACATTGTCGTCTGCCACCTGCTCGCCCCGTCCCTTGAGGACGGCGACGTCCTCAAGTGCGCGCTTCCGTACCTCGCCCACGACAACGTCTGGGTCGATCTCTCCGCGCTGCCCTGGAACGTCGCTCCCGAGGCCTACCCGTATCCCACCGCGCTCGAGTACATCGCGATGGCGAAGGACGTCCTGGGCGCCGACAAGATCATCTGGGGCACCGACTCCCCCTGCGTTCTCACCAAGTTCGACTACAAGGACCTCTATAGCTTCATCGAGGACTCCGACGTCTTCACCGACACCGAGAAGCAGGGTGTCTTCTACGATAACGCCGTCAAGGCCTACTACCTCTAGGTCCTTCTCGGCAGTGCAGAGATTCGTGGGGGTGTGACCCCGGAAAGCGAGTGACACATGTTTGAGGGAGTCTTCTGCCCCTCCATCACCATCACCGACGATGATGGAAAGATCGACTACGAGCTGTGGGGCAGGCACCTGGACCACCTGGCCGACGCGGGCATCAACGGTGTGCTGCTGTTTGGCAGCATCGGCGAGTTCTACAGCGTGAGCCTCGAGGACAAGAAGTCGGTCGTCAACTTTGCCGTCGAGCGGGTCGCCGGCCGCATGAAGGTCTTCGTCGGCGTGGGTGACACCACCTACGACAACGTCCTCGAACTCACGCGCTATGCCCAGAAGGCCGGTGCCGACGCGGTTCTGGCGGTCTCGCCGTACTACTTCGGGCCCACCGACGACGCTGCCGAAAAGTACTTCGGTGGCATCGCAGACGCCACCGACCTGCCCGTCGTGCTATACAACTTTCCGGCGCGTACCGGCACCGACCTGTCGCCCGAGCTCGTGGCCAGGCTCGCCGCCGCCTATCCGAATATCTGCGGCATCAAGGACACGGTCGACACCATCAGCCACACGCGCAAAGTCATCCGCACCGTTCGCAAGATCAACCCCGAGTTCTCGGTCCTTTCCGGCTTCGACGAGTACTACCTGGTCAACCGCGCGAGCGGCGGCAACGGCGTTCTATGTGGCCTCACCAACGTGGAGCCCGAGCTCTTTGTGAGGCTGCATGGCGCCTACCAGGCAGGCGACTTCGCGACCGCCATCGAGTGCGCCAAGCGCATCTCGTCGCTCATGGCCGTCTACGACGCCTGCGATTTGTTTATATCTGCCATCAAAGTAGCGGTCAATATAAAGGGTCTTCCAATCTCGACCGCGATCTTTGATCCCGCCATACAGGCCAGTGATGACCAAAAGGCAACAATCGAACAGCTCCTGTCATAGACTTGTACGTGGATCGATGTGAGATTATCGTCTTCACATCGATCCACGTATCTTTGTTCTTGTTTAATTTATGAATTTATTACCATAACTTCATAAATATATGGAGATAAGGACCCGTGGGGGTCCTTTTTCATTTACTTCTACCTGCGCTTTTATCTGATTGTTGTATTTGAGCTCGATTTGTTAGAAATTGGGCAAGCTTTTGGTCAGCTTCCGGTACTTACCCGCATGGACCTCGGGGGTAGCCTCGTCCCAAGCGCCGCGGCCTCCCCGTGCGGCGCACGAGGGATAAGGAGCAGCCATGTCCAAAGCACCCACGCACTCTGTCCACAGCGCAATCGCAACAGGTCCGCTGCTCCTGCTCCTCTTTTTCCTGATCGGTTGCCT
>CAKTUC010000016.1 GCA_934617135.1 uncultured Collinsella sp.
AAGGTCTTGAAGGACTCGGCCTGAGCGGTCTCGGCCTTCTCGAAAGCGAACTCGACGAGGACGCCGATCTTACCACCCATGTGGATGTAAGAAGCGAGAGCGCCGTTCTCGGCCTTACGGGCAGCGAAACGAGCGATCTTCATGTTCTCGCCCATGATGTGAATCATCTCGGTGAGCTCGGAGGAAACGGTCTCCTCGCCCATCGGCTTCTCAAGCAGAGCGTCGACGTCAGCAGGCTCGGTGGTAGCGACAACCTCAGCGACCTTGGAAGCAAAGCCGGTAAACTTGGCGTTGGAGCCGACGAAGTCGGTCTCGCAGGAGAGCTCGAGCAGAGCGCCGGTCTTGCCGTCCTCAGAGACGAACGCAGCGACAGCGCCCTCGTTGGTCTCACGGCCAGCCTTCTTGGCAGCCTTGGCGAGGCCGTTCTTGCGCAGAACGTCGACAGCGGCGTCCATGTCGCCGTCAGCCTCAACGAGAGCCTTCTTGCACTCCATCATCGGGGAGTCGGTCATCTCGCGGAGCTGCTTGACCATAGCGGCGGTAATCTGGGCCATTGTGGTTCCTTTCAAAGAGATGAAAAAGAATGAACTAAGACTGATTTACTCGGCCTTGGGCTCAGCGGCCATCTCGGCCTCGGAGACCTGCTCCTTGCCGGAGCCAGCGAGGCAGGCATCAGCCATGAGCTCGCACATAAGGGTGACAGCGGAGATAGCGTCATCGTTGCAGGGGATGCCGTACTCGACCTCGTCGGGATCGGAGTTGGTGTCGATCAGAGCGACGACAGGGATGTTCAGGCGCTGGGCCTCCTTGATGGCGTTCTCCTCGCGCTTGGTGTCGATAACGAAGAGAGCCTGGGGCAGACCCTTCATGTCGCGGGCGCCACCGAGGTTGGTCTGGAGCTTGGTGAGCTCCTTGCCGAGCACAGCCTGCTCCTTCTTGGGGAGCACTGCCATGCGGCCGTCCTCGACCATGGCCTCGAGCTCCTCCATGCGGTTGATGCGGGAGCGGATGGTGACGAAGTTGGTCAGCATGCCGCCGAGCCAACGCTGGTTGATGTAAGGCATGTTGGCGCGCTCAGCGGCGTTCTTGACGGCCTCCTGAGCCTGCTTCTTGGTGCCGACGAACAGCACGTTGCCACCCTTGGCGACATTCTTGACGAAGGTGTAGGCCTGGTCAGCGTCGAGGATGGTCTGCTTGAGGTCGAGGATGTAGATGCCGTTGCGCTCACCGAAGATGAACGGCTTCATCTTGGGGTTCCAGCGACGGGTCTGGTGACCGAAGTGGCAGCCGGCCTCGAGCAGGGTGCGGATATTAATCTTGGTAGCCATGTTAAACCTCCTGTGGTTTGCCTCCGCGCGGGGTCATCCTCCAAAACCAACCCGGACATGTGCTACCAAAGCCCGGGCACCACGGTATGAAGTAGCCGCGCGTGCGTGATAAAAACCTGTTGCCGTGAAGCAACCCGATGAATGATAGCAGGATTACCTCTTCCTGCCAACCCGCAATCAAAACCACACACCTAAGCGCAACGCGAGCCGCCCAGCTTACTCGCCCCGGGGATGGGCTTGGGTCACGGCGCGCTTAAGCCGGTCGGGCGTGAGATGCGTGTAGATCTGCGTCGTGGACAGGCTCGCATGCCCGAGCAGCTCTTGAACCGAGCGCAGGTCCGCGCCGCCCTCAAGCAGATCAGTCGCAAAGGTGTGGCGCATCGCATGCGGGGCAATGTCGGCAGGGATACCGGCAAGCGTCGCCAGCATATGGAACCGTCGTCTGAGCATAGCAGCACTCATGCGATTGCCGCGCGCAGAAATAAACAGCGGATGCAGGCCGGCTGCGGCTTCGCGGCGCTTTGCCTGCGCGAGCAGCGCCGGTCTCCCCTCCTCGACATAGGTGCGCGTCGCCTCGAGTGCGCGACGATACAGAGGAACGATACGTTCCTTGCTCCCCTTGCCCCATAGCCGCAGCGTGCGCTCGGACCATGAGATGGATTCCGCATTGAGCGCAGCAAGCTCTGAGATGCGCGCGCCGGATGCATAAAGAAGCTCGAGCATCGCAGCATCGCGCAGTCCCGCGGGTGTTGAGGTGTCGGGAGCTTTGAGGAGCGCCTCGACCTGCTGGGACGTCAGCACACCGGGCAGGTCGCGCGGTAGCTTGGGCGAGGAAATCGCCGAGACCGCGTCGCCCTCCACGATCCCCTCGGCAGCCATCCATCGATAGAGCGATCTGATAGCCGACAGATGTGCCGCAAGGGTGCGAGGCGCCACCCGCTCGCGCGAAAGCTCGGCCAAATACGCGCGGACGGTACGCACGTCGGCCATACGCCCATCGACACCCGTACGTTCGCTCCACGCAGCAAAGCGCTCCAACCGCGATCCATAGGCAGTCACCGTATTGGGAGAGAGCCCCTCGAATCGTGCGATGTAGGCGATAAACGAGTCGACGGTATCGTACAGGTCAAAGGCTATGACCGGTCGCCTCCAAACAAGTCAGAGCGCGTGGCCAAGTAGGCATCGAGGGCCTCGAGGGCGCGATCCGCATAAGCCTGGTAGCGGTCGCGCTTACTGCGGCGCTTGCCGTCCTCGAGCGGCGGCACCAGGCCAAAATTGACATGCATGGGCTGGTAGCCCACGGTTGCCGGATCGGTCGCATAGCCCACGAGCGCACCCAGGGCGCCCACGCGAGGAAGCTCCACAGAAGCCGCACCGATAGCCTCGGCATAGGTGTTAAGCGCAGCAAGCAGACCGGTCGCCACCGCTTCCATGTACCCCTCGGTGCCGGTAATCTGACCGGCGAGGCGCACGCCCGTGCCAGGCACGGCAAAGGTGCCGTCAAGAACGTGCGGCGCATCGACAAAGGTATTGCGGTGCATGACGCCATAACGGAAGAACTCGGCATGCTCCAAACCGGGAACCATATGGAAGACACGCTTTTGCTCTCCAAAGGTCAGATTAGTCTGGAAGCCTACCAGGTTATAGGCGGTCTTTTCCTTGTTTTCGGCACGCAGCTGAATCGCCGCCCAGGGACGACGTCCGGTTCGCGGATCGGTGAGGCCGACGGGCTTCATGGCGCCAAAGCGAATAGCGTCCTTGCCGGTACGGGCAACTTCCTCGGCGGGCTGACAAGCCTGGAAGAGGTCGCCGCCCTCAAAGTCCTTGAGCACCACGCGGTCGGCGGTGGTGAGTGCCTCGATAAAGGCCTCGTACTCCTCCTTGTTGAGCGGAGCGTTGAGATAGTCGCCGCTCCCCTGCTCCTCGTAGCGCGACTGCGAGAACAGCACGTCCATATCGAGCGTGGAGGAATCGACGATTGGCGCGGCAGCGTCAAAGAACGCCAAGGCGTCGCCGCCGACGAGCTTCATGACCTCTTCGCTCAATGCCGGCGAACACAGCGGGCCCGCGGCAATGACCACGTGGCCCTCGGGAATCTGCGTGACCTCGCCGTGCACGACCTCGACATTGGGTCGAGCGGCTACCTCGGCCTCGACAAGCTCGGAAAACTTGACGCGGTCGACCGCCAGGGCACCGCCAGCGGGAACGGCCGCACGATGGGCGCAATCGAGCAGCACAGAACCCATACGCTCGAGCTCGGCCTTTAGCAGGCCAGCAGCAGAATCCGGACGGGTCGACTTAAACGAATTTGAGCAGACGAGCTCGGCCAAGTGATCAGTATGGTGGGCCGGAGAGCTCACCTGGGGGCGCATCTCGCACAGCTTTACGGCAAACCCGCGATCTGCCAGCTGGATCGCACATTCCGAACCCGCCAGACCGCCACCGATAACCGTCACCTGATCGAACTGCATCTGCAAACACCTTTCTAATTGACACGCTTTCCATTGTGACCGAAGGGCGTCTGGGCGTGAAGCGCAAACTTTGAGGGCGCATACCTTCCATCCATCATGCGCTCGATAAGGCCCTCGAGCTCGAGCGAGCCCAAGAGCTTGAGCACGCCGACAGCATCAAGCGAGACGAGCGCGGCAATGTCGTCGACCTTGAGCGGTGAGGCGATAAGCGCGTGCATCACGGCCTGCTGTGTGGGGTCCAGATCGGCGATGCCAGGCGCATCGGGACGCGAGTAGCGCAGCGTGCCGTAGATGCGCGAGATGGCCATCTCGATTGATTCCTCGTCGATGATGCAGCAGGCACCATTCGCAATGAGGTAATTCGTGCCACGCGACTCGGGCGATAGGATGGAGCCCGGCACGGCAAGAAGTTCGCGCCCCAAATCCATAGCAGCCTCGGCTGTAGAAAACGTCCCGGAAGGCATGCCCGCCTCGGAAACAAAGAGCGCCTGCGACAAGGCGGCAATAATGCGATTGCGCCGCGGAAAGGCGAACTTACGCGGTCCCATACCCCACGGCGAAATCGAAACGACCGCGCCACCCGTATCGAGTGTGCGCGTGATGAGGCCGGCGCTCGAGCGCGGATAGATAACATCGGCGCCGGTCCCCAGTACCACGACGTGCTTGCCCCCGGAGTTGACCGCAGCCCAACCCGACGCCTGGTCGCAGCCGACCGCACCGCCCGAGACTACCGTCACTCCCGCCTCGACCGCCACCTTGGCCGCAAGTTCTGCCACGGCGAGACCGTACGGCGATGCCTTGCGTGCACCGATGATGGATAGCGCAGGCGTCGAAAGCACCTCGGCGTTGCCGCGCACATAGAGCGTCTGGGGTATATCAGAAAGCTCCAAAACGGTCTCGGGATACAACGCATCACCTGGATGCAGCTCGAAGGTCCCCTCGGTCATCATTGGTCCCTCCTTCCCTGGTACATCGCCGCCTCGAGCACGTGATCCTGCGACACCCGTTCGCTTTCGGCAACATCGGCGATCGTGCGCGCGATGCGTACCAGGCGCACGATGCCGCGGCCCGTGAGATGCGTGCGCTTCGACAAGCCGAGCACGCATTTCTCGGCTGCCTCGTCGAGCGCAAAGGTCGACACGACACCGTCAATGGACCGCGACTCATCGTCCTCGGCCTCGGAGTCCGCATCGTCCATACGGGATTCACGCCAGGCGCGAAAGGCGCGCCCTCGCACGACATAATCGCGCAGCTCGGCCGATGACATACCCTCCGCGCCCTCAATGATCACCTGAGGATCGGGGCGGGTCACGTCGATCATCATGTCGATACGATCAGCCAAAGGACCGCGCAACTTGCCCCGATAGCGCTCGACCATCGAAGCGGAACAACGACACGGCACTTCGCGATCGCCCAAAAACCCGCAGGGGCAGGGATTACTCGCGGCTAGCAGTTGAAAGCGCGACGGGAACGTAAAAGCCCCGTCAACACGCACGATCCTCACGTACCCACGCTCGATGGGCTGGCGCAGCGTCTGCAGCACGCCGGTGGGAAACTCGGCGAGCTCGTCCAAAAAGAGCACGCCGCCATGAGCCAGGCTAATTTCGCCCGGATGCACCGGTCGTCCGCCGCCGATAAGGCCTGCGGTCGAAATACTGTGATGCGGGCTGCGGAAGGGCCGGTGCCCCGCAAGCAGTCCATCGATGTTCTCGCCCAAGACCGAATGGATGCACAGCGCCTCTTGCTGGTCCTCGAGAGAAAGCTCGGGCAAAATGCCCGTCATGCGCCGCGCAAGCATGGTCTTGCCCGAACCGGGCGAGCCGATCATGAGCAGGCCGAGCTCGCCGGCGGCCGCAAGCGCCATGCCGCGTTTGGCGACCTCCTGACCCAGCACGTCGGCATAATCGAGCTCGGGCTCAAAGGCCGCCTCGAGCACTTCAGAATCCAGGTAATGCCGTGCGGCATCCCCCATGCCGTGGGCAAGCTGAGATAGGTGGTCGATAAACCCGCAGTCAACGCCCGCAAGCGGGACATGCTGATCGGACCTACCGGCGATAAAGGAAAGCCCCATATCGCGCGCCAACAGCTGAAACGCCACCTCGCCCTTGACGGGCAGCACGGTGCCGTCCAGACCAAGCTCGCCTGCGATAAGGCACCGATCGAGGTTGTCACGGGGAATTTGCCCATCGGCCGCCAGAACCGCGATGGCAATCGGCAGGTCAAAACCGCTGCCAGTTTTACGGATATCGCCGGGTGCCAGGTTGACGGTAATGCCAGAGCGCGGAATCTCAAAGCCGGCCGAGCGCATGGCGCACCGGATACGCCCGCGCGACTCCATCACCTCCATACTCGGAATGCCGAGCATCTGAATGCCCGGAACGCCACCGGCAAGCGAGACCTCGACGGTGACGGGAATTGCCTCGACGCCGCGGATACAGGCCGCATGTACGGCAAACGTCTCGAACGCCATCACGACACCTGCCAATCGAACGCATTGTACTGGTGCTCGATCTCGGCGATATGCCCGCCGCGGATGGTGACGCCCACGGCATCGAAGCGAATCGACCTAAGCGGATAGTGGTCCATGAGATAGCAACTTGCGATACGGCGATACCGACGCTGCTTTTGGGCGTCCACGGCTTCCTCGGGAAAGACCCGCGTGGTGCAATCCAAGGCGACGCGTCTCGTCTTGACCTCGGCCATCACCACGACATCGTCAAGCTCATCGAGCAGCACCAGATCGGCTTCGCCCTCAATGCAACGATAGCCCTGCTCCAACAAGGTGTATCCACGTTCGTTAAAGTAATCGATGGTGATCAGCTCGCCCAGCATGCCGAGCTCGCGGGGACTGAGTCCCTTGATAAACTCGGGCGTAATCGCCCCGCAGTCGAGCTCGCCGTCTTCCCAGCGCTCCTTGAGTTGCTGAGTCTTGCTCTTTTTGCTTGCGGCACACATGGGGTCTCCTTTCCCGCACACTGCATTGCCCCGATGATGAAGGCACCTTTCATGCGGGTAAGTACCGGAAGCAAACCAAAAGCTGACCAAATGCCGACAAAAAACGGGCCGTACGCAACAATCACGTTGCACACGGCCCGCTACCAGCAGGTTTATAAAACGCCAGAGGTCCCTGTCTCCACAATTGACCTAGAAAAGGCGCTCAGTCTGCAGAAAGTTTCCGCAAAAGCTCACACGATGCAGCGGACAAAGTCCGTGTTTGCGAATCGCCTCGATGTGCTCGGGGCTTGCGTAGCCCTTCGACTCGGCCAAATGATACTCGGGGTACTCGGCGTCGTACTCGACCATCATCTCGTCACGCGTGACCTTGGCCATGATGGACGCCGCGGCGATACAGGCGATTTTTGCATCGCCCTTCACCACGTCGCGCTCGTTGGGAACGGCACCCAAGGGGTTACCGTCCATAAGCACGCAATCGGGCTCGAGCCCCGTATCGGCCACGGCGCCCGCAACGGCAGCGCGGATGGCGCGGGCCATGCCCATATCATCGATATCCGCAGGCGCGATATGGCAAAAACCAATCGCCGTCGCGACCTCGGCAATCTTCACCGAGAGCAGCTCGCGGCGCGCGGGCGTGAGCTTTTTGGAATCATTGATGCCCCAGACGCGCGGCTCCATGGGAAGGCACACGGCGCACACCGTCAAAGGACCGGCCACCGAGCCGCGACCCACCTCGTCGACACCCACGACCACGCCATCCCCACCGAGCTCGTGCATCAGCTCGTACATACCGTTGACGCGCTCGCGCTCGGCAAGTTCCTTGGCATGGCGCTTAAGAGCACGCTCGCAAGCCTTGATCACCTGCTGGCGCGGATCCTCGCGATAATGCTCCACGAGAGCGGGGATCTCCTCAAACGTGGCGCTCGCCAGCTCGCCGGCAACCTGCGATGCCGAAACCGAGCTCGTCATGTTGGCCATATCGGGACCTCCTTGCATGCAAATCAGATAAAAAGAAGGGCCACCCGAAGGTGACCCTTTTGTCCAAACGAGTGGACAGACGCTGCGATCTTCTTAGCGCTTCTCGGGGATGCGAGCAGCCTTGCCCACCTTGTCGCGGAGGTAGTACAGCTTGGCGCGACGGACGCGACCATGACGGACAACCTCGAGCTTGGCGATCTTGGGGCTGTGAAGCGGGAAGGTACGCTCAACACCGACACCGAAGGAAATCTTGCGGACGGTGAAGGTCTCACGGGCACCGGCGCCGGCCATGCGGATGACGTCACCCTGGAAAACCTGGATGCGCTCGCGGTCGCCTTCCTTAATGCGGTAGTGAACCTTGACGTTGTCGGCAACGCGGACCTGCGGGATGTCCTCGCGGATCTGCTGACGCTCGATTGCGCGGATGTAATCCATGTGCAATTCCTTACTCTTCTAGAGGTGCCGTACCACCTTGGCCGGCACGTAGTTGAACAAACGTATTCGAGTATACACGCCACGACCTTGGCTGCAAGAACTATTTTGCCCGTGCGCAAAAAGACAAAAACGCGCACTCTTTCTGCACTTATGCGCCGTCCGCAGCATCAGTCGTCGGCGTCGTCACGGTCGTTCCGGGCGCGATATAGCCGTATTCGAGCAGCACCGAAAGCGCATGCTGCTTCCAGGTGGCAAGCTCTTCGTCATTATAGTTGTCATGAGCCCATTCGTTCATCGCGTCCTCGGCGTCTTGGGGCACCAGGTCCTGGCTGTCCGCCATCAGGTACAGAATGCCTAAGATGTCGAAGTCCTGCTTGGTCATCTCATCCTTGTTTGATGTGCTGATGAGGCCATGATCGATGCCGTAGCGGCAGATATCGGTCAACACGGTAACAAGGCCCGTAGGAATCGGCGAGGCATCCTTCGCGGCAGCAGGCGCGGTGCCATCAGTCAATGCAGCGGCATCGTCGCTCGCCGGAGCAGACTCGGCCGCGTTCGCTTCGGAAGCGGCCTGCTCTCCCTGGGCAGGAGCCGTGCTATCCGTCGTTGCCGAAGAATCCCCCGAAGAAACGGACGCAACGCTCACCGGCGTCTCGACCACGGTCGTCATCGGGTCGACCGGTGCGGGTGCAGCGATGACCTCGGCCCAATCGGAATACACGCCGTCAATAAAGGCGCGAACATGGAAGGTGCCCGGTTGCGAGATGGTCATCGTGCCGTCTGTCGCGACCGAAATGCCCTTACTCTCGAGCTCCTGGGCCTCCCAGCTGCAGACTCTATCGACTTCCTTGCCCGTCGTGTCATAGACCGTAGCCGTCAGGCCTTCGATGCCGTTGAGATTTTCCTCGACGCCGACGACAGTCTGTGCCGAGCCCTCGAGTTTGATGCTGCCGTTAAACGGCTCGGGCGCCACGTCACTTACCTTATATTTGTAGGCCGCGGCGTCGATCTCGTCATTGGTCGAGACATGCCCGTTCACGTCCACATAGGTATCCTCGGGGATAAAGTACTTTACGTAGGCGGTGCCGGCCTTTTTACCTACCACGACTTGTTCGTGGGTGACAGGGTCGGTCTGGATCTCGATGACGTCGGACTTACATTCCTTGCCCTTTTTATCGACCACGCGCCAGTCGCCCGACGACTTCACAAAGCCGTAGTAGTCAACATCGTCCTCGTCCCTTGCACGCACGCGATAGGAAGAGATGGGATCTTCCTCTCCCACCGTAAGCTTTCGGGTTTTATCGGTCTGCAGCGACACGAGAATCTTGGAGATGGGCTTAATAGGCTGCGGCGTGCCCAACTGCGTATCGACCGTCACCGACTCAAACGACAGATTGGAACCCGTAATGGACATGGGATAGGTCGCGGCCATGTCGTTGAGCACGTTGCACGTGCGCGGGGCGCCACCGTTGCGCGAAGGAACCTCGCGATCGGCCAGGACCGAATTCCAATCGATGGCGCGCACCATGTGGTTGTTGGTGCGATACGACCAGCTCGTGACGTTTCCGGCTGTGGTATCGTAGCCGTCGTCGCCACGATGGGCGATTGAACGCAGGAACAGATTCTGCACGGCGTCGGTCGACTGATCGCCAAAGGTGGTGTAGAACGAGCCCTGGTCATAACCGGCGGTATGGAACTCCTGCACGGCGGCGTTATCGTCGTAGCACTCGCCGTTCATGTTAAAGATGATCACGTCGAACGTCACGCCCACCGGCTGGTCATAGTCCTCGGACAGCGTCGTGGTAGAACTCGTCTGCTTGCTGTTGACCTGCGTATGCGCCGGAATCGTCATATTGACGGTGACCGACTGATTGTCCGTTGTGGTAATCGACTGTTCCTCGGTTTTGCTTGCCTCCCACAGCTGGGACATGGTGGTTTCGGCCGAAAACGAGGTCTCGATCTCCTCGCTCGCTGTTGCGGGCACGCCCAGCGACTCCTTGAGGCTCACCGATGCGCCCCACGAGCCGCCTTTGGAATACGATGCGGATTTAGAAGTGCTCGTGCCGACCGTCTCCTCGGTACCGCGGGCGAGCGTGATGCTCTGCGAGGCGTCCTCATAGCCGACGTTGAGCGCCGAGGTAACGAGCTCCTGCTCAGTCTTAGAATCGACAAAGGAATAGCCCGGCGCGTCCTCGGGCGCACAGTTAAGCTTGTTCACGCTGTTGAGCTGCTGAACTCTAAAGTTATAGAACGCGATGCCAAAGCCATTGAAATCGTACTGGTAGGTACCGCCGAGCTTGTCCACGCACGCGATGGTGGCATAGATCACGTCTTGCTCGCTCGTGTCTTGCGACAGGCCGTCGAGTGGCACGTATTTACGAAAATCCTCGCCGGTCAGCTTGTGGCCGATGCAGTCGGCGATATCTTCGGTCAGGCGCTCATAGACCGCGTTCAGGCCTTTCGCCGACGTCAGGCCACTTTGAATGGACTTGTCGGCGCCGTCAGAATGCTCGCCGTTGCCGCCTGAAAGCGCATCATACAGATAGATGTAGTGACCCTTACCGAAGTCCTTCTCAAAGCCCTTGCCGGCGTGGTCCCAGTACAAAAAGTCCTTGGAATCGTCGCCTCCGCCATAGCCAAGGATGTTATAGGCAAGCGATGCCCAGTTGGGCAGCACCTTTTTGACGGCGGCCGTGTAGAACGAGACGTTGTCGTACATCGAGGTACGGCCCTCGAGCTTGCCGTCATCGATATCTACAAACGTGCAGTCGCGATCGTTGACCGTAATGGTGAGCGGGTTGACCACGTCACCATAGAGCTCGTCGCGCGAATCATCCTGAAGGGCAAAACCGGCTGTCGGCATCCCGCAAAGCGCCGTGACCGCAACGACCACCCAGCACAGGGTCATCTGTGCTCCCCGACGCGCTCGTTGCAAATACCTGGTGAGGTTTTTCATCGCAGTCCTCCCGTCAGTTGCCAATGTATTGGACCAACGTAAAACGCCGCCGCGTCCACAGGGGGCGCGGCGGCGCGAAGGGGGGCATAAAAGGCGCAAATGGAACGCGACTCGGTTAAGCGGAACGCTTGGCCTCGAGCTTGGCCTGAGCGGCAGCCAGACGCGCCAGGGGCACGCGATAAGGCGAGCAGGATACATAGTCCACATCGGCCACGTTGAACAGGCCCTTGATGGACTTAGGGTCGCCGCCGTGCTCGCCGCACACGCCAAAGTGCATGCCAGGGTTGGTGGCGCGACCCTTCTCGACGGCCATGCGCACGAGCTCCAGAACCGCCGAGTCGATGGTCTCGAAGGGGTTGTCCTTCAAGATCTTCTTATGCAGGTACAGCGGGATGAACTTGGCCTCGGCGTCGTCACGCGAGAAACCAAAAGTCGTCTGCGTGAGGTCGTTGGTGCCAAAGCAGAAGAAGTCGGCGTGCTGCGCGATCTCGTCGGCGACCATGCAAGCGCGCGGCAGCTCGAGCATCGTGCCCACGGGAATGTTGAGCTCGACACCTTCCTCGGAGGAAACCTCCGCAATCACGCGCTCGATGACCTCGCGGGTCTGAACGTGCTCGGCCGTAATGGAAACGAGCGGGACCATAATCTCGGGACGCGGGTCGACGCCTTCCTTGATAAGGCGGGCGGCAGCCGTTGCCACGGCACGGACCTGCATGAGCGGCAGGTCACCGAAGACGACGGACAGGCGCACGCCGCGCAGGCCGAGCATCGGGTTGGACTCGACCATGCCGTCGATACGACGCAGGCGGGCACGCAGGGCGGCGAGTTCGTCCTCGCTGGCGCCGGCGGCCTCCTTCTTGGTGATGGCGACCTCAAGCTCGCGAGGATCATCCAAGAACTCATGCAGCGGCGGATCGAGCAGGCGAACGACCACATCGCGACCGGACATAGTCTTGAACATCGCCAAGAAGTCCTCGGTCTGAACCTTGAGCAGATCGGCCAGGGCCTGCTGCTTCACGGCCTCATCGTCTGAAAGGATAAAGCTCTGGATGATGTTCTTGCGATCGCCCAGGAACATGTGCTCGGTGCGGCACAGGCCGATGGCCTCGGCGCCAAACTCGAGCGCGAGCTCGGCGTCATCGGGGTTGTCGGCGTTGACGCGCACGTGGTTGGCGTGGCCGTCAGTCTCGTCCAGGCGGATCTCGTCGGCCCAGGACAGAATGGTGTCCAGGTCGCCGGTGAGCTCAGCGGAGACCAAATCGACAGCGCCATCAACGACAATGCCTTGGGTTCCGTCGATGGAGATGATGTCGCCCTCGTGCAGCACGCGATCGCTGCCCTCGATACGCACGACCTTCTCGGCCGCGTCGATATGGAAACGCTCGACACCGCAGACGCAGGGGGTACCCATGCCACGGGCGATAACGGCGGCGTGGCTCGTCTTGCCACCGTGGCTCGTCAAGATACCCTCGGCGGCGACCATGCCCTTCAGGTCGTCGGGGTTGGTCTCCCAGCGGACCAGAATGACCTTATGGCCCTCGGCAGAACGCGCGACGGCATCATCGCTCGAGAACACGACCTCGCCCACGGCGGCACCGGGACTGGCGTTAAGGCCGCATGCGAGCGCCTCGTACATCTTGGAGGAGTCGAACTGCGGGTGCAGGAGCTGGTCGAGCTGGGCGGGGTCGATGCGGCTCACGGCCTCCTCGCGGGTGATCAGACCCTCCTCGACCATTTCGATAGCGATGCGCAGGGCGGCGGTTGCGGTACGCTTGCCCACGCGGGTCTGGAGCATCCAGAGCTTGCCCTGCTCGATGGTGAACTCGATGTCACACATGTCGCGATAGTGATCCTCGAGCGTCAGAAAGACGCGCTCGAGCTCCTCGCCTGCGGACTCAAGGCCCGGGGTGGTCTTGAGGTCGGCGATGGGCTCGGTGTTGCGGATGCCGGCGACGACGTCCTCGCCCTGGGCGTTAACCAGAAAGTCACCGTAGAACTCCTTGGTGCCATCGGCCGGATTGCGCGTGAAGGCAACGCCGGTCGCGGAGGTCTCGCCCTTATTGCCAAAGGCCATAGCCTGGACGTTGACGGCGGTGCCAAGGTCGTCGGAAATGCCGTGCTGCCTGCGGTAGATGCAGGCGCGCTCGTTCATCCAGCTACCAAAGACGGCCTGGATGGCAAGACGCAGCTGGAGCTCCGGATCATGCGGGAAGACCGGCTTGCCATCGGCGACCTCGAGCTCGGGGTACAGGGCGGCCTCGACGTTATCGGAGAAAATGCCCTTGAAAGTCTCGACGAGCTCCTGCAGGTCCTCGGCCGAAAGCTCGGAGTCGACGCGAACGCCGGCGGCCAGGCGGGCCTTGGTCAGAGCATTCTCGAACAAGTCGGCATCGACACCCATGACGACGTTGGAGAACATCTGGATAAAGCGACGATAGCTATCCCAGGCAAAACGCGGATTCTGCGTCTGGGCGATGAGCCCCTGGACGGAGTCGTCGTTGAGGCCCAGGTTGAGGACTGTGTCCATCATGCCGGGCATGGAGAACGGAGCGCCCGAGCGCACCGAGACGAGCAGCGGATCGGAGGCATCGCCGAGCTTCTTGCCGCAGCGGGCCTCGAGGTCGGCCTCGGCGGCAACGATCTCGTCGAGCGCGCCCTCCGGCCACACGTTGCCGGCGCCGGAGTACTCAACGCAAGTCTGGCAGGTAATGGTAAAGCCACCGGGAACCGGCAGGCCGATACGGCTCATCTCGGCAAGGTTAGCGCCCTTGCCGCCAAGCACAAAGTTCATGGACTTGTCGCCCTCAGTGACACAAGCGCCCTGGGCATCGGTTCCAAAACGGTAAACCCTCTTGCAATCGCTCACGATACTTCCCCTTCCATGCGCTCTCGCGCACGACCGTGGTAACGAATCGACCCGCCGGATGCGGGCCGTGAGGGAACTATACGGCGGGATTTGAACGGGCTTGAGCAGAGGATGCGCGGTTTGGTAAACGTGCTAAAACCTGCGGTAAACGGTAGGTAAAGGTGGTTACCTTATGAAGATACCACTACAACGTAATTGCAGGTCAAAAACGGTATAAACTGCTAAAACGCTTTAGCAAATAGGCCAATAAAAAATGATATTGAACGTTGCGAAAATGCTCAATTGCCAGGTGGGACAAATCTATCAGAAGTATTTGTCCCAAAAAGACTGCTCAGCGATTGCTACTGCTGCGCGCGGCGGGCCCTTGCTTCTTGGATCTCCTCCAGATGAGCGATGATCTCGGAGGCACTCTCCTCGATCGCCTTGCCGTCGGTGCGCACCACAAAACAACCCAGACGTTTCATGAGGGCACGAGCCTCCTCGAGCTCGCTGCGTACACTCTCGGGCTCGGCATAGGAGCCGGCAACGGCACGGGCATAGTCGTCGCCCAGGCGGCTATCGCGAATCTCGGAAATCACATCGACGGACGAAATCAGACCAAACAACCGCATCGGGTCGACCTCGTAAATCGACTTCGGCGGCTCCATGCCATGGGCCAACGGAACATTGGCAACCTTGTAACCCTGGTAGGCCAAATACATCGACAGCGGCGTCTTGGACGTGCGCGACACGCCCAGCAGCACGATATCGGCACCCGACAGATCATCGCAGCCGCGCCCGTCATCGTGCTCGACAAAGTACTCCATGGCCTCGATACGATGGAAATACCGGTCATCGGTCTTGTGAATCACGCCCGCAATGCCCTTGGGCGGCGTACCGATGAGGGAAGACAGCACCGCAAGCGTCGGGCCGATCAGGTCGACCGAGCGAATATGCAGCATGCCCAAGTAGTCGAGCACGCGAGCACGAAGCGCCGGGTCGACGATGGTATGGAACACGGCGATATCGCGATGGTCGGCATCGATTCGCGGGCCCACAAACGACTTCACCTGCTCCACCGAGGTCACCTTGGGCAGACGTAAAACACGAAAAGCCCCTTCATCAAATTGCCCGGACGCCGCAAGCACCACCTCACAAGCGGTATCACCGAGCGAGTCGGAGATAACGATAACGGTGGGACGAGCGGTGACCGGGCAATCCATGCGGGGCTCCTTTTGCGCCTATGCGCAGGCTAGCTTACTTTTTGCGGGCAAGCTCACCAATGTTGGCGATGCCGGAGAAAACGGCCTCGAAGCGGTTGAGCAGCTTAAGGCGATTATCGCGAAGCTGCTCGTCCTTGTCCATGACCATAACCTCGTCAAAGAAACGGTCGATGGGGGCACGCAGGGCGGCCAGAGCGGCAAATGCGGCAGGGTAATCCTCGGCAGCAAGGGCGGCATCGACGGCAGTCTGAGCGGCCTCGGAGGCGTCGGCAAGCGCAAGCTCGACCTCGCCCATCAGGCTGCGGTCGTACTCCGCACCCAGCTCGGGCTTGGAGATATGCGCGGCGCGGGCGTAGGCAGTCGCCAGGTTGTCGAAGGTTTCGGCGTCGTTCTTGCGGGCCTCGTCGAGGGCGGCGCAGCGGGCGAAGAAGACCGACGGGGCAATGATGTGCACCGCGGAGACGGCGGCAACGGTATCGGCCGGGACCTTCTCGTCACGGGCCATGCTCACCAGACGACCGTGGAAGAAGTCGCGGACCTGCTGGGCAACCTCGGCGGCGTCAAACTCAATGCCCTGCTCGCTATAGAGCTCGAGCGCAAAGTCGATGAGCGACGTGGGGTCAATCGGCAGACGATCGCGCAGGATGTTGATGATGCCGATGGCGGCACGGCGCAGCGCGTAGGGGTCCGAAGAGCCGGTCGGGGGCTCGCCGATGGCAAAGATGCCGGCGATGGTATCGAGCTTGTCGGCGCAGGCCACGATGCAGCCAGCGGTGCCCTCGGGCAGCTCGTCACCGGCAAAGCGGGGACGATAGTGATCGCGGATGGCGTGGGCGACCTCGTCGTTCTCCCCCATCGCGGTGGCGTAGTAACCGCCCATCACGCCCTGCTGGCTCGTGAACTCGACGACGGCGTTGGAAACCAGGTCGGCCTTGCACAGGTGCGCGGCGCGGCCAGCATCGGCGGCCAGGTGGGCGCCCAGATGGGCCTCACGGGCAATAGCGAGCGCGAGCTGTTCAATGCGCTCGGACTTAGCAAGCACGCTGCCGAGCTTCTCCTGGAAGGCGACCTTGGCCAGACGCTCACGGAACTCGTCGAGGGAGATCTTCAGATCCTCCTCGTAGAAGAACTTAGCGTCGTCCAGGCGGGCGCGCACGACGCGCTCGTTGCCGTCGATCACGTGCTCGGCGTTCTCGGGCTTGCTGTTCGAGACAACCACGAACTCACGCGTCAGCTTGCCATCACCGTCATAAATCGGGAAGTAGCGCTGGTTGGTGAGCATAGACTCGCAAATGATCTCGTGCGGAACCTTGAGGAACTCCTCGTCGAAGGTTCCGACGAGGACCGTCGGCCACTCGCAGAGGTTGATGACCTCCTCGAAGACCTTCTTGGGCGTGTCGACATGGCAGCCGGGACGAGCGGCCTCGACCTCGGCAATACCGGCGAGGATGGCCTCGCGGCGGCGCTCGGCGGAAAGTACGCCGGCACCCTCGAGCACCTGCTCGTAGACGGCGGGGCTGGCGACCACGTGGTCACCGGGACCCAGGACACGATGGCCGCGCGTGGTGTTGCCGCTCGTCACATCGGCAAACGAAACGGGCACGACGTCCTCGCCCAGAAGGCAGCAGATCCAGCGGACCGGACGAACGAACGTGGCGTGCTCGTGGCCCCAGCGCTGAGAGCGGTAGTTGGGCCACTGCAGGCCGGCGATGGTCTTCTCGCACAGGGCCGTCAGGATCGGTGTGGCCGGGGCGGAAGGAATGTTCTTCTCGGCAAAGACGTACTCGCGACCGTCGGTGTCCTCACGACGGACCAGATCCTCGGCAGCCACGCCGCACTTACGGGCAAAGCCCTGGGCGGCCTTGGTGGCGTTACCGTCGGCGTCGAAGGCGATGTTGGCCGCGGGGCCGCGCTTGACCTCGTGGACCTCATCGGTCGCAGTGGCGACATCGGCAACGAGCGCGGCAAGACGACGCGGGCTCGAGATCACGCGGACCTCCCCGTGGGCCAGACCGGCCTCGTCGAGACCCTTGGCGATCATGGTGCCAAGCTGCTTGACGGCATTGTTCAGCGGTGCAGAGGGCATTTCCTCCGTACCGATCTCAAACAGGAAATCCTTAGCGTCTGCCATGGCTTACGCCACCTCGCCTTCCTGGTCGGCATTCTCGTTAATTCCGGCGACCTCGGCCATGTAGGCCTCGCAGCACGCCTTGGCGACGGCGCGGACGCGCAGGATGTAGTTGGCGCGCTCGACTGCGGACAGCGCACCGCGGGCATCGAGCAGGTTGAAGGCATGGCTGCACTTCATGACGCAGTCGTATGCCGGCAGCGGCAGCTTGCGCTCCAGGCAGGAGTGGCACTCGGCCTCGTAGTCGTCAAACTTCTGACGCATCATCTCGACGTTGGCGACCTCAAAGTTGTAGGCGCTGAACTCGCGCTCGTTCTCCAGGAACACGTCGCCGTAGGTCATGGGCGTGCCGTCGGGCAGGTAGCTCCACACCAGGTCGTAAACGGAGTTGACGCCCTGTGCGTACATAGCGATGCGCTCCAGGCCATAGGTGATCTCGACGGGCACGGGATCGACCTCGATGCCGCCCACCTGCTGGAAGTACGTAAACTGTGTGACCTCCATGCCATTGAGCCAGACCTCCCAGCCAAGGCCCCAGGCGCCGAGCGTCGGGCTCTCCCAGTCGTCCTCAACAAAGCGGACGTCATGGTCGTTGGGGTCCAGGCCGATGGCGGCCAGCGAACCCAGGTAGAGCTCCTGGGCGTTGACCGGCGAGGGCTTGATGAGCACCTGGAACTGATAATAGTGCTGCATGCGGTTGGGGTTCTCGCCGTAGCGGCCGTCGGCGGGACGGCGGCAGGGCTGCGCATAGCAGGTGCGCCACTCGGCGGGACCAAGCGAGCGCAGCGTGGTCGCGGTATGGAAGGTACCGGCACCGACCTCGGAGTCATAGGGCTGCATAATGACGCAGCCCTGCTCGCCCCAGTACTGCTGGAGGCGCAGGATGATGTCTTGGAAGGAAAGCGGTGAAGCGTTCATGCCTCTAATATCCCCTCGTCGAAACGATTACACGGTTAGGTACTGTACTATAGCGGTTTTTAGTCGATAGCGCCGATGCGGTTGAGCGGCCAGTAGCGCACAAGTGCCACGGCAATCAGATCGGAGCGGTCGACCGGACCAAAGTAGCGAGAGTCGGCTGAGTTCTCGCGATTGTCGCCCATTACCCACACACAGTCGTCGGGGACGGTGTAGGGATAGCTCACCTGGGCGGCGGGCGCCTGGACCGAAAGCGGCCAGCTCATGCCGGTCGTATAGTCCTCATCGAGCGCCTGGCCGTCAACGACGACCTTGCCGTCCTGCAGGTCGACCGTCTGGCCGGCCGTGGCGATGACGCGCTTTACCAGCACGTCATGCTCGGACGTAGCATCGGGGTTGTGGAACACCACAATGTCACCCTGTTTGACGGGCTGTCCGAGCTCGAGCGTCACCTTCTGCGCCAGAATCTGATCGCCGATCTCGATCGTGGACTCCATGGAGCCAGTGGGCACCACGAAGGGCTCGACCACAAACGTACGAATCACGAAGGTGGCGGCGAGCGCAATCGCGACAATCACAATCCACTCAAAGGCGCCCCTCAGGGCAGAATGCTGCGATGGAACCATTCTCACTCCTCGCTCTGCGAATACGAAGCGTCCAGGATCTCCTGCGCATACGCGCGCTCTTCGGGCGTGAGGCGAGCCGTCTCGATCAGATCGGGACGCCAACGACAGGTGCGCTCGATGGCGTTTTTGCGGCGCCAGTCATCGACCTTGGCGTGGTTGCCGCTTACGAGCACCGGAGGCACGCCCTCGCCGTTGAACTCGGCGGGGCGGGTGTACTGCGCGTACTCGAGCAGGCCGCCGTCCTCGGCAGTCGAGAAGGACTCATCGACATTGCTCATCTCGTCGCCCAGGGCGCCGGGAATGAGCCGTACGACGGCATCGGCCACGACCATAGCGGGCAGCTCGCCGCCCGTAAGCACGTAGTCGCCAATCGACAGACGCTCATCGGCATACGCATATGCGCGCTCGTCGACACCCTCGTAACGGCTGCACACAAACAATAGGCGCTCGCTTTTGAGCAGGCGCTCGGCCACATGCTGCGTAAAGGGCTCGCCGCAGGGGGTAAAGAACACCACGGTGGGCTTGGGGCCCTCGGCACTAATGGCCTCGATGGCCTCGGCGATGGGCTCAACCTTCATGAGCATGCCCTGTCCGCCGCCGTACGGCTCGTCATCGACAGTGCGATGGCGGTCGTGCGTCCAGTCGCGCAGGTTGTACGCCTTAAAATCAAAAAGGCCGGCCTTGCGGGCGCGGCCCAAGATCGATGTGGACATGACGGGCTCAAACATCTCGGGAAAGACCGAAAGGGTCTCAATCAGCATGTTGTCCTCCCTACTTGTCCATATCGATCAAGCCGTCCATAACCTGGACGGAAATTGTTCCTGTGTCGGGAAGATCGAGCACAACCTGCTCGATCACGGGGATCAGCACCTCGCCGTACCGATCGCCCTCGACAACCCAAACATCGTTGGCGGGCGTCGACATGATCTCGGCAATCGTTCCGAGCGAACCGAAGCGCTCATCGACCACCTCGCGACCCATCAGGTCGGTATAGGCGGCGTCGAGCGAATCGAGCTCAAAGTCGTCACGGTCAGCCAGCACGTAGCATCCGGTGATGCCCTCGGCGGCCGTCAAATCGTCTATGCCCTCAAACGAGACCAAATCGCCATCGCCCGTATCGGTGACGGACACGACCGTGCAAAAACGGTCGCGCTTGAGCGCCGGCGGTGTCAAGGCGACACGCATACCCGGCTCCAATACAGAAGGAAGCCCCCGCAGCGGCTGCGCGAGGACCTCCCCCTTCCTTCCGTGCGGCTTGACCACACGGGCGATGTTTTTGTACTGGGACCTCAAGGTCCTAGCCCAGAACCTCTACCTCGACAGCAGTGTCGAGGCGAGCGGCCAGTGCACGGGCGAGCGTGCGAATGGCCTTGATGGTACGGCCACGACGGCCGATGACCTTAGCGACGTCATCCTCGGCAACCGAAACCTCAATCGTGGAGGCGTCGTCGCCATCGATGACCTCGAGGCTCACGGAATCCGGGTCGTCGACGATCTGAACAACGAGATATTCGACGAGATCGGCGATGCGATCTGAGAGCATTGCCTCACCCTCGAGCTGTGCAGCGTCAACCTCAGGCACGATTTACTCCTCGGCGCCCTCAGCGGCCTCAGCGGCAGCCTTAGCGGCCTCGGCCTCTTTGGCGAGCTGCTTCTTGGACTTCTTAACGACGGTCTCGGTCTTCTCGCCCTCGTTGGCGGCCTTGACCAGAGCGGCGACGGCGTCGGTGAGCTGAGCACCCTTGGACTGCCAGTCAGCAATCTTCTCGAGATCGAGGTTGATGGTCTTGGGGGCGGTCATCGGGTTGTAGCGGCCAACCTCCTCGATGATACGACCGTCACGCGGGGCGCGGGAATCGGCGACGACGACACGGTAGTACGGACGCTTCTTAGCGCCGTGACGAGCAAGGCGAATCTTGACTGCCAAAGGAAACTCCTCCAACCAAGCAGCTTTAGGCTGCAACTACAAACAAACAGTTGAACATAATACGCCATCGACGCGGGCAGGTGAAGTCCGTGAGACCAACTTCTTCGGTGTAGTCGAGGGCAAATCCATATCTTAGACAAGAATTCGCGATTTGCAAGCACATCCACGCACCCCACATGAGCTGCGCGGTATACTCATGACATGGAAAGACGCGAACATACATACGGTTATGAGGATGCTGCGGGCGTCACGCCGCCGCCCTGGACGGGTCCGGCGGTGGGCCTGATGGACCTCGATGCGTTTTTTGCGAGCGTGGAGATGCTCGATCATCCCGAGTGGCGCGGCAAACCGCTCATCGTGGGCGGAGACGCCGATTCGCGTGGCGTCGTGTCCACGTGTTCGTATGAGGCGCGCCGATTTGGCGTGCACTCCGCCATGCCCTCGGCCGAGGCACGACGCCTGTGCCCGCAAGCGATTTGGACGCACGGGCATTTTGATCGCTACCGCGAGGTGAGCGCGCAGGTCATGGCGATTCTCGCCGACGAGACGCCACGCGTGGAACGCGTGTCCATCGACGAGGCCTTTATCGATATCACACCGGGCCGATTTGCACCCGAGGACCCATTATTGGTGGCGCGGCGCATTAGCGATCGCGTGGCTGCGCTGGGAGTGACCTGCTCCATTGGCGTCGGCTGCAACAAGACGGTTGCCAAGATCGCGAGCGAGCGCGACAAACCGTTTGGTCTGACCATCGTACGCCCCGGCACGGAGCAGCGCTTCTTGGCCGCGCTGCCGGTGTCTGCGATGAGCGGTATCGGGCGCTCGGCCGAGGAGCGGCTGCGCCGCATGCGAATCTATACGCTGGGCGAGCTGTCGCGTGCGCCGGAGTCGACGTTGGCTGCAATCTTTGGCGTGAACGGCGAGCGTATGCGCCAGCGCGCGCTGGGTCTCGAGATTTCCGAGGTCACAAGCCTGGATGAGGAGCGCGAGGTCAAATCGGTGAGCAATGAGCGCACCTTTGCGAAAGATTTGACTGAGCGTGGGGATATCGAGGCGGCGATCGCGTTGCTCGGCGAGTCGGTTGGGCGCCGCCTGCGCCGTCAGGAGCTGACAGGCGGAACCGTAACGCTCAAGCTCAAGTATTCGTATGGCAGCGGACGCACGGCACAGCGCCGCTTGCCCCACCCCACCGACGACGAGAATATCTTTGTGGCCGTAGCGCTCGAGCTGCTCGACAATATCTGGCAAGAAGGCATGCACGTGCGTCTGGCGGGTATCGGCATGAGCGACTTCAACCACCAAGGCGGCATCCAGACCGACCTGTTCTGCGAGATCGATGACCGCGGAGCCCAATCCAGCGACCGCCGCGACCTCTCCGTCGCCATCGACGCCGTCCGAGACAAATTCGGCGACACCGCCCTATCCTTCGGCCGCCAATCCCGCTTCTCCTCCCAATGATTTGCTTTTGGGCAAAAAGAAAGCCGGGCAGCTGCAGGTGGTGCAACTGCCCGGCGAACGGTAGAGGGTGGCTCTAGAGAAGCCCCAGCCCAAATAAGAACCTAGAGGAGGTTGAGGGGGAGCTGGGGGGCGTCGCCCCAGAGCTTCTCGAGGCGATAGAACTCACGGGCCTCGGGGGTAAAGACATGGACGACGACCGAGCCGTAGTCCATGAGCATCCAGGTCTTCTGCTCGCGGCCCTCGATGGAGAACGGGTGCTCGCCGCAAGCCTCGGCGACCTTCTCCTCGATCTCGTCGACAATCGAATCGACCTGACGGTTATTGGTACCGGTGGCGAGGACAAAGTAGTCGCACACATCGGAAAGCTCAGTCAGATCGAGCACTTGCACGTCCTCGCCCTTTTTGTCGTAGGCGGCCTGCGCGGCGGCGCGGGCGACATCCTCGGCGGCGACACCGCTCGCGGAAAGCGAGGCGGCGGTGCGGTCGGACGTGGCAACGAAGCTCTTGTGCTCCACACCTTCAAGAATCTGCTCGTCGGTCATGGTCTCATCGGCCATGGAATACCTCTTTCTAGACACGCCCGAGCTAGCGCAGCTGGGCGTAATGGTTGTAAATCGTAATAGCCGTGGGATAAAGATAGCGCCCGGACTGGATCACATAGACCAGACCCTGCGCAAAACAGGAGAAGAACAACTCATCGAGCGAAGACTCCCCCACCATTTTGCGCAGAGCATGGGCATAGTCGCCGTGACGGTTGGGCTCGATAGCGTCAGCCACAAAGACCACCATATCGAGCGGCGTCATATCGCAAGCGCCCACGGTGTGACGGTCGACAGCCTGAAAGACCGCCGGCGATAGCTCGGGAAAAAGCTGCGGAAGCTCATAAGCGGCGACCGGCCCATGCAGCAGTGGCGTCGCGGCCGAAGGCGAGCCGGCGACCTTAATACCGTAGTGCAGTGCACGGGCCACCAGCTCATCGTCGGAGAGTACCTTGTCCCAGTC
>CAKTUC010000017.1 GCA_934617135.1 uncultured Collinsella sp.
ATCAATCTGCTGAGTGGCCCGAATCCCAGGAGGGGACTCTATATGCAAAAGGAATACCTGTCCGCCGCGGCGGAGGTTCTCAGCGACCAAGGTGTCGATGAGAACCTCGGCTTGAGCAATGACGAGGCGTCGTCGCGCCTCGCCAAGACAGGCCCTAACAAGCTCGAGGAAGCCGAGAAGACGCCGTTGTGGAAGCGCTTCTTTGAGCAGATGGCCGACCCCATGGTCATCATGCTCATCGTGGCCGCCGTCATCAGCGCGCTCACGGGCATGGTTAAGGGCGAGCCCGATTTTGCCGACGTCGCCATCATCATGTTTGTCGTTATCGTCAACTCGGTGCTGGGCGTGGTCCAGGAGGCCAAGAGTGAGGAGGCCCTCGAGGCCCTGCAGGAGATGAGCGCGGCACAGTCCAAGGTTCTGCGCGACGGCAAGCTCGTGCACCTGCCGAGCGCCGAGCTCGTGCCCGGCGACGTGATCATGCTCGAGGCGGGCGACTCCGTTCCGGCCGACTGCCGCGTGCTCGAGAGCGCCACGATGAAGATCGAGGAGGCTGCGCTCACCGGCGAGTCCGTGCCCGTTGAGAAGCACGCCAACGTGATTGAGCTTGCCGCTGGCACCGATGACGTGCCGCTCGGCGACCGCAAGAACATGTGCTACATGGGTTCCACCGTGGTGTACGGCCGCGGCCGCGCTGTCGTGGTTGGTACCGGCATGAATACCGAGATGGGCAAGATTGCCGGCGCCCTGGCCGAGGCCAAGGAAGAACTCACGCCGCTGCAGGTTAAGCTTGCCGAGCTCAGCCGCATCCTCACCATCATGGTGATCGTTATCTGCGTCGTGATCTTTGGCGTCGATATTCTCCGCCACGGCGTGGGCAATGTCCTCACCGACCCGACCGCGCTGCTCGACACCTTTATGGTCGCCGTCTCGCTCGCCGTCGCCGCTATCCCCGAGGGCCTGGTCGCCGTCGTGACCATCGTGCTTTCGCTCGGCGTGACCAAGATGGCCAAGCGCCAGGCGATCATCCGCAAGCTTTCCGCCGTCGAGACCCTTGGCTGCACGCAGACCATCTGCTCCGACAAGACCGGCACCCTTACCCAGAACAAGATGACCGTCGTCAAGCACGAGCTTGCCGCGCCCAAGGAGAAGTTCCTGGCTGGCATGGCGCTGTGCTCCGACGCCCAGTGGGACGAGGAGCTGGGCGAGGCCGTGGGCGAGCCGACTGAGTGCGCGCTCGTCAACGACGCCGGCAAGGCGGGCCTTACCGGACTGACCGCCGAGCATCCGCGCGTGGGCGAGGCCCCGTTCGACTCCGGTCGCAAGATGATGTCCGTGGTCGTCGAGACCCTGGACGGCGAGTACGAGCAGTACACCAAGGGCGCGCCCGACGTGGTGATCGGCCTGTGCACCCACATCTACGAGGGCGACAAGGTCGTCCCGCTGACCGAGGAGCGTCGTGCCGAGCTCGTGGCCGCCAACAAGGCCATGGCCGACGAGGCCCTGCGCGTGCTGGCGCTGGCGAGCCGCACCTACACCGAGGTCCCGGCCGACTGCAGCCCCGCCGCACTCGAGCACGACCTGGTCTTCTGCGGCCTGTCCGGCATGATCGACCCGGTCCGCCCCGAGGTTGCCGATGCCATCCGCGAGGCTCACGACGCCGGTATCCGCACCGTCATGATCACGGGCGACCATATCGACACCGCCGTGGCCATCGCCAAGCAGCTGGGTATCGTCACCGATCGCAGCCAGGCCATCACCGGCGCCGACCTCGACCGCATGAGCGACGAGGAGCTCGACGCGCACATCGAGGACTACGGCGTGTACGCCCGCGTCCAGCCCGAGCACAAGACCCGCATCGTCGAGGCCTGGAAGTCGCGTGACCAGATCGTGGCCATGACGGGCGACGGCGTCAACGACGCCCCGTCCATCAAGCGCGCCGACATCGGCGTCGGTATGGGCATCACCGGCACCGACGTCACCAAGAACGTCGCCGACATGGTGCTTGCCGACGACAACTTTGCCACCATCATCGGTGCCTGCGAAGAGGGCCGTCGCATCTACGACAACATCCGTAAGGTCATCCAGTTCCTGCTTTCGGCCAACCTTGCCGAGGTCTTCTCGGTGTTCATCGCCACGCTCATCGGCTTTACCATCTTCCAGCCGGTGCAGCTGCTGTGGGTGAACCTGGTCACCGACTGCTTCCCCGCGCTCGCGTTAGGGATGGAGGACGCCGAAGGCGACATCATGAAGCGCAAGCCGCGCAACGCCAAGGACGGCGTCTTTGCCGGACATATGGGCCTGGACTGCGTTGTCCAGGGCTTGATCATCACCGTGCTGGTGCTGGCGAGCTTCTTTGTGGGCGTGTATTTTGACATGGGCTACATCCACATCTCCGATATGATCGCCGGCAACGCCGACGAGGAAGGCGTGATGATGGCCTTCATCACGCTCAACATGGTCGAGATCTTCCATTGCTTCAATATGCGCAGCCGCCGCGCGTCGCTGTTCACCATGAAGAAGCAGAACAAGTGGCTGTGGGCCTCGGCCGCGCTGGCGCTGGTGCTGACGGTGATCGTGACCGTGCAGCCGACGCTTGCCGAGATGTTCTTTGGCCCCGTGACGCTCGAGCTTAAGGGTGTTGTCGCCGCGTTGGGCCTGGCCTTCCTGATCATTCCGCTGATGGAGATCTACAAGGCGATCATGCGCGCGGTCGAGAAGGAGTAGGTCGAAAGGCCATCCTTCCCACCGGCCCGACCGCCTGCGGGGTTTCTTCTTCGCTGGTCCTCGCGCTTCGCGCTGCGGGATCGCTCAGAAGAAACCCCTCCCGGCGGGCGGGCCTTCGGATAACCTCTTGGGACCGTAAGCTGAGGGAAAGTGTGTGAGCCGATCGAGCGTTTGCTCGACCGGCTCTTTTTGATTTAGGGCTTTGCTCGGCCAGCTCTTTTTGATTTAAAATACCTGCTCAGTTGTGATTTTTGGTGCTGGGAGGCGTTTGTGGCTAAGGCTAAGGCGAAGGCGAAGAAGAAGACGACGGGGGCGCGGGCTAAGCGTGATCGTCGTCGGAAGCTCGCGACCGAAGCCCCTGCATCTGCTGAGGAGTTGCTGGCGAGTGTACCGGGGCTTGACGCGCTGCAGGATGTTCCGGCGTTCGATGACCTGCCGGTCGATGCGGCTCAGCAGGCTGCATTTGACGACTTTTGCGCACAGGCCGAGGAGCCCGAGCAGATGCAGCTCGGTGCCGTGGTGCGCCTGGACCGCGGGTTTCCGCTGGTGGCGACTGCCGATGACACGTTTCGTGCCGAGCATGCCGTAGGGTTTGCCAAGTCGCGTGGCGAGGACGAGGTCTTGCTGCCCGCCGTGGGCGACCGCGTGGCGGTTCGCCGTGCTCCCGGGCACGACATGGGCGTGATCGAGTGCGTGCTGCCACGCCGTACGAGCTTTGAGCGTTGGCGTGGCCGTGCCCGCGGTGAGCGCCAGGTGCTCTGCTCCAACGTGGATAGCGTGCTGATTGTGCAGGCACTCGGTGCCGGCGAGGTGCTGCTCGACCGTGTGGCGCGCTCGCTGGTGCTGGCGCTCGATTGCGATGCCGAGCCGGTGGTGGTGCTCACCAAGGCCGACCGCTGCGAGACCGATGAGCTCGAGCGTGACCTGGACCGCGTGCGCCGTCTGGTGGGTCCGGACGTGCGCGTGATTGTGACGTCTTCTGCCGAGGGCCTCGGTCTGGACGAGGTCCGTGCCTGCGTGCCTGCCGGGAGCTGTGCCATGATCTTGGGCGAGTCGGGTGCCGGCAAGTCGACGCTGCTCAATGCGCTGCTGGGCCACGATGCGCTGGCCACCGGCGGTGTGCGCGAGCGTGATGACCAGGGCCGCCACACCACGGTCGCGCGCGTGATGGTGGCGCTGCCGGGCGACGCCGGCGTAATCGCCGATGCCCCGGGCCTGCGCAGCCTGCCGCTCGTGGGCCACGAGCGGGGTCTGGCGCGGGCCTTCCCCGAGATCGTCGAGGCGTCGCGTGCGTGCCGGTTTGGAGATTGCACGCACACCCACGAGCCGGGTTGCGCCGTTCGCGAGGCCGAGGACGCCGGACAGATCGACAGCCTGCGTCTGGAGACGTTCCAAAACCTGGCGTCATCCATGCGCGTGAGTGCTCAAATGCTCGACCCCGATGTTCATCTGTAATTGAATTTTCCTATGACAGCCGTCTCCCAACTGTTCGGGAGACGGCTTTTTTGCTGCCGAAGTGCTCCGAAACATGCATTTTGCTGACGTGCTGACCAAAACCTTGCCACGAGCTTGACGGGCTGGTCAGCTTTTGGTCAGCGATTGGTTTGACACGCAAAACCAAGATCGCGATTGCGCCGCTTTGCGCCCTGGTCGCTCAGACAATGGTGGTACGGGCATTTGCCCGGCACCGCCATGAGAGGAGCGGCCGTGAACAAGCGCAAACGCATCGCCATCAGTCTGGTCGCGGGCGTGCTTGCCGCGACGCTCTGCATGGTCTACGGCTCGTCGATTCGCTCGCAAGCCGAGCAGGCCCAGGCCGAGACCTTGGCAAAATACGGCGGCGATCGTGTTGAGGTGTGCGTCGCGGCGCGCGATATCGATGCGGGTGAGACCCTCGACGAGACCAATGTCATAACCCAGGAATGGCTGACGAGCCTGTTGCCGCGTGATGCGGCAACCGAGCTGCGCCAGGTGCGCGGCGACGTGACGACCTCGCGCATTCCCAAGAACGCCGTGATTTGCAATGTCTACACCAAGGCCGAGAGTCACAAGCTCGAGGTGCCTAAGGGCAAGGTTGCCGTTTCGGTTGCGGTCGATGCTGAGCACTCGGTCGGCGGTGCCACGGGCGTGGGCAGCTACGTGGACGTGTACGTGCAAAAAGATGGCGTGACCGACCGGTTGTGCGGCGCGTACGTGATCGATACCAGCGAAGAGGCCGGCGCCACGCGCGAAGGCAAGATCGAGTGGGTGACGCTGGCGGCAGATCCCGAAGATGTCAAGGAATTGCTGGGAGCCTCGGGAAAGGGAACGGTCAGCTTGACGATTCCCGCCACGGCGCGCGGCAAAAAGAGCGGAGGCGACGAGTGATGAAGGCGATCTGGCTTGCATGCTGCGCGTGCGGTGATTACGGGCTGCTGCAGCAAGAAGTCGAGGGCCGCGATGCGGGCGCGCAGGTGCTTCGCGTTGGCGACCTGGACGGGCTGGTATCCATGGCGCGGGCGTTTCCGTCGCGCCGCGGTGCCGCCATCATCGCGGCTTCTCTGTTCGATACCGAAGACGTGCGAAAGACCGTTGCGTGCCTGACGGCCGAGGGCCGCGTGAGCCGCGTCGTCGTATTGATCGAGACGCTCGACCCGACGGATATCGAAGGACTTTTTCGCGCGGGAGCGACCGAGGTCATCGCCGCGCACAGTTTGTGCGGCAACGGGCGCGCGGGCGAGGGAGTGGTTGATTCCGAACGGCGCATGACGAGTGAGCCCGATGCTTTTGTTGATAGGGAACCCGGGGCGCCTCGCGCTACAAGAGGCCCGCGTGTTGATGATTATGGAAAAGCGGAAGCCGAGCATGGTCGGCGTCCCCGGGACCCCCTTTCATACGATGACGCTGGAGGGCCAGTGCCGTATGGCGATGACGTTCCGGCTGAAGATATGGGATACGTGCATGGCGTGAATCTGGCCGATGAGCTCGACGAGGTCGAGGGCTTTGCCGGTGCCGGCGAGCCGTGTGCCGCTGCGCCTTCGGCCGCGGAACCGCAGCTCGGGCAGCCTACCATGCCGGCTTGGGCTCAGAGCATGACCGCGGCGGGGGAGACGGGGATGTTGTCGCCCGCGCCCGCGTCGCCGGTTCCTGCGTCGTTAGCCCCCGCGCCAGCGGCGGATGCTTTGGCTCCGTCGCATCGGGCGCCGGTTATCTGCGCCGTCTCGGGTTCGGGCGGTTGCGGCAAGTCGACGATCGTTGCCGCCATGGCGCATGCGGCGTCGCTGTTGGGCCTGCGTGCCGCTGTGCTCGACTTGGACCTCATGTTTGGAAACCTTTACGACTTGTTGGGTGTCGATGCCCCGCACGATATGGCGACGCTTATCGAGCCGTCGGCGGCGGGTGCGCTTGCCGAGTCGGATATCGTGGCCGCGTCGATGCGCGTGGCGCCGGGCGTCACACTCTGGGGACCTGTCGCGGCCCCCGAGAAGGCCGAACTCATGGCGCGCCCGGTGGAGCTGCTGCTCGACGTTTTGCGTCGCGAATCCGACGTGGTCTTTGCCGACACCTCGGTCTTTTGGGGTGATGCCGTGGCCGCCGCGGTGGCGGCGAGCGACCGTTGCCTGGTCGTAGGCGATGCAGCGGTGTCGTCCGCGACATCCGCTTCGCGCGTCATTGAGCTGGCGAGCCGTGTGGGCGTGCCACGCACGCGCATGAGCGCCGTGTTCAACCGGTTTGGTGCGCGCGGTGCCGACGAGGACGTTGCCATGCGTTTTGAGATCGCCTGCGCGCTGAGTTCCAAGATCCGCATTGCCGATGGCGGCCAGGACCTGGCCGCGCTCATGGCATTCGGCCGCGCCGACGAGGCGGTGGGCCAGACGAGCGCCTTCGCGACCAGCGTGCGCGAGGCCACGCGCGAGATGCTCGTGGAGCTGGGCTGCGCCGTCGGTCCCTGGAGCGACATGGTCACCGACCGCGCGACGCGCACCGAGCGCCCGCGCATCCGTCTTCCCTGGTCGCGCGGGGGTGATCCACGATGAGCCTGCAAACAAGGATAAAGGCTGCCGGTGCGGCCGCCGCGGCTACCCCCGTCGATGCGGGGCGCCGCCGCGCCGTTAAGCGTCGCACTAAGCGCGCGGTGATGGACCGCATGGGCTACGACGAGGTGGCGCGCATCAGTGCCTACGTCGATCCGTCCCTTGCCCGCTCGGAGCTGCGCCCGGCGGTAGAAGCGGCGCTCAACGTGGAAGAGTCGACCGACTTGGCGGCGCCCGAACGCGAGACCATCGTCGACGAGATCTTAGATGACGTGGTGGGTCTAGGCCCGCTGCAGCCGCTCATCGAGGACGACACCGTTACCGAAATCATGATCAACGGCTGCCGCTCGGCCTTCTTTGAGCGCGGCGGCGTTTTGTATCCCATCGAGCATGCGTTTGAGGACGACGAGCAGATCCGCGTGCTCATCGACCGCATTATCTCGCCGCTCGGCCGTCGTATCGACGAGCGCAGCCCCATCGTCAACGCCCGCCTCAAGACGGGCTATCGCGTCAACGCGGTGATTCCGCCCGTGGCGATCGACGGGCCAATCCTGACCATCCGCAAGTTCTCCGACCGCATCTGTTCGCTGGACGAGCTCGTGGGGCTGGGGTCGCTGCCGCTTTGGTATGCGCAGTTGCTGTCGTGCGCGGTGTCGTTGCGGCAGGATCTGGCGGTTGCGGGAGGCACGGGCTCGGGCAAGACCACGCTGCTCAACGCACTGTCGTGCGAGATTTCCACCGGCGAGCGCATCGTGACGATCGAGGATTCCGCCGAGCTCAAGTTTGCGCATCACCCGCACGTGGTTCGTCTGGAGGCGCGTGAGGCGTCGATTGAGGGCGAGGGTGCGGTGACGATTCGTGACCTGGTAACGAATGCCCTGCGTATGCGCCCCGACCGCATCGTCGTGGGCGAGGTGCGCGGCGCCGAGTGCTGCGACATGCTGCAGGCCATGAATACGGGCCACGATGGGTCGCTCACCACGCTCCATGCGGGCACCGAGCAGGAGACCGTGGTTCGTCTGACGCTGCTCGCGCGCTACGGCATCGATTTGCCGAGTGAGCTTATCGAAGAGCAGATCGCCATGGCGCTCGACGGCATCGTGATGTCCGAGCGTCATGCAGATGGCAGGCGCTTTGTGGCCTCATATTCGGGGGTTCACCGCGGCGCGTCGGGCGGTGTTGAGCTCGAACGCTACGTGACGTTCGATGCCGCCGAACGTACCTGGACGCTCGACCGCGAGCCGCCGTTTATTGCGGAGGGCTTGCGGTCGGGGACGCTCACGCAAGAGGAGGTGGACGAATGGAGATCGCTATGCCCCTCGTCGTAGGGGGGTTGGCGGGGCTTTCTGTCGCGACGGCGTGTGGGGCAGAACCTCGTGTGCCGCGGATGCCGCCGGCGGAGCTGGCGCGCCAGACGCTCGAATCGATGGCGGAGAAGCTGCCGCGTGAGTTGGCGGAAAACGACCTGCTGACAAAGATTGCCCGCTCGTGGGCGTCGCTGATTCCCGCAGATCGCCTTGGGCTTGCTATTGAGGATAACCCGGATCGTCTGGCATTTCTGCTGCTGTCGAGCGGTATCTGCAGCGTTTTGCTGGCCGTTGCGTCGTTGTCGCCCATCGGCCTTGTCTTGGGGCTGGTGGCGCCGTTTGGCGTGGGTGCCGCGCGTGACACCTTCGATCGCCGACGCGAACAACATGATGTGGAAGAGGCCATGCCCGAGGCATTCACAGCGTTATCCATGTCGCTTGCCTCGGGGCATTCGCTGGCACAGGGTATGCGCTTTGTGGGCGCCCATGCGCAAGAGCCGGTGCATACCGAGTTTTTGCGGGTGGCGGCGGCAATCGATTGCGGTATCTCGGCGACCGACGCACTCGATGACCTACTCGTTCGCATCGATGCCCCCGGCCTTTCGCTTGTCACCTTGGCGCTCAAAGTATCGCAGCGTACCGGGGCTCCGCTTGCCGGCTTGCTGTCCGAGGCGTCGAGCATGGTGGGTGAGCGCATTGAGCTCAAACGCCGTCTGGACGTTAAGACGTCACAGGCGCGTATGTCGGCACACATGGTCGCGGCGATGCCGGCGGGCATGTGCGCGGTACTGGCTTTGCTTTCGGCAGACTTTCGTCGCGGTCTTGCGACGCCGGCTGGTGCGGGCGCCGTGGTGCTGGGACTTGCCCTCAACGTCGTTGCCCTGGTAGTTATCCGGCGCATTATGCGGGTGGAGTTATGAGTGCCCTGGTCGGGGCCGCGGCTTGTCTGTGTGCCCTGAGCGTATTTGCCGCGACAGGTTTGGAGCGTGCGGATGCTCGCAAGATTGCAGAGACGTGCAAGCGTGAGGCGGTACTGGTCATTGCTGCGGGCCGCTCGGTGATCGATGCCCTGACCGCGCGAATGAAGGGCGCGATTGGGACGGGCGGCCCGGCGCGGGTGTCGCTCGGTGAGGTGTCCGAGATGATCGACGTGGTGCGCCTGGGGCTTTCTGCCGGCCTTTCGTTTGACGCGGCGCTCGAGATTTTCTGTGCCAATCGTCGGTCGGTGCTGGCCGTCCGTCTTGAGCGAGCCTGCATGGCGTGGCAGGTGGGCGTGGGGACGCGCGAGGCCGAGCTGTTGGCTGCCGCGCGTGATTTGGACGTGAAGGCGCTCGAGACCTTTGCCATCACGGTGGGGCAGGCGCTTGCCCTGGGCGCTCCGCTGGCCGAGACGCTGGCTGCTCAAAGTCGCGAGATCCGTGCGGCCCATCGCGCCGCAGTCGAGCGCGAGATCGAGCGCGCACCCGTCAAGTTGCTGATTCCCACCGGCACGCTCATCTTGCCGGCGTTGCTTCTGTCCATATTGGGCCCGCTGCTGGGAGCAGGCGGGATGATGTAGGGAGGAATATATGAACACGATGACCGACATTGCGGGCAAGGCTTGGAGTTGGGCTTTTTGCCAGGCAATCCGCGCTCGCCAGCGCGCCAAGGCGCTGCTGCAGGAGGAGAGCGCGCAGGGCACTACCGAATACGCCATCTTGGTCGGCGTGCTCGTGGTGATCGCGATTATCGCCATCGTTGCGTTTAAGAGCAAAGTCGAAGAGCTATGGAACGCGATCAAAGACGGCATCAACAGTCTGTAGGAGGCGGGCGGCCTGTTGGCTCGCTGCTGGTATGTGCCTGCTTAACCGTGGCGATAGCGGCGGCGCTTTGGGGGTTGGGTGTTGCGCGGCAGCAGCGTCCAGACGCTACCGCCGATTTGGGATCGGGCTCGGCGGTAGCGTCACAAGCAAAAGACGCGCGGGATGCGGGCGCCCAGGATGCCGCCGTCACGGCTCGGACCTTTTTGCAGGTGCTCGATGAGCGGGCGGCCAGCGCGACGGAGCCCTCTGCAGACAACGCGATCGCGGTTCGGCTCGCATGGTCCGAGGATCGGCCGATGACCGAGGCGGCGGCAGACCTGTTGCGCGCCTATCGCGAAGTGCCCACGGCCCAGCTTGCCCTGAGCGGCTACCTCGATATTAAGGGCAACGTATGGGGCGCTATCGTGCGCGATGGACGTGGCTGGGTCGACATGGTGACGGTTGCCGCGGATGCCGGCGATGCTTCGTGCCGCCTGCGTGCCGTGCGTCTGGTTCCGCAAACAACGGAGTCAAAGGAGGGGTCGTGAAATGCATGATGCCCTGCGTGAGGAATCTGCTCAGTCGACCGTCGAATACGCCATCGTCACCGTGGCACTGTTGTCGATCGTGCTGGCGATTGCGGGACTTTGGCGCGCAGGCACCGACGGGCGCTTGGCGGCGCTGGTCGAGCAGGCAGCGTCTCATGGCGTCGCTCCGTCGTCGGTTATCGATGCCGCGACGGGTGCCAAGGACATCGCGCTGTACTGATGCCGCGCGCGAGGATCGGGCGCAGTCTACGGTCGAGGCCGCCTTTTTGCTGCCAACGTTTTTGACGCTCATCCTGCTCGCATTGCAGCCGGTGTGCCTGCTCTACACGCGCGCGGTCATGGAGTCTGCCGCCGCCGAGACCGCGCGGCTTATGACCACGACGACGGTGGAGGACGACGATGACCTTAAGGAGTTCACTCGCCGTCGACTTGCCGCGGTGCCCAATGTCTCGATTTTTCATGCCGGCGGGCCGCTGTCGTGGGATATCGAGTTGGGCCGGGCGGGCGCGGGCGGCACCTCGTCCGTGTCTGTTGCCGGCGAGGTTAAGCCGCTGCCCGTGATCGGTGCATTTGTGCAGGCCATGGGCAGTGCGGGTGAGGGTGGCTATGTCGAGCTCAAGGTCGATGTCTCGTATCGATCGCGTCCCGAATGGCTGGAGGGAGATTATGATTCATGGATTGCTGCATGGGATTAGGCGCTGCCTGCTGCGGGTGACGCAAGGGCTTGCGGCCTGCCGTCGACCACGCGATCGCCGCAAGCGGGGTGGCTTTATGGGTCGTGCCGGTATCGACTTGTTTATCGAAGACGGTGCCTATACCACGCTCTCCTCTGCGGTTGTCATTCTAGTGGTGCTTACGCTGCTGTTTTCATCGACCGCGGCGATATGGAGCATGTCGCGCGCCGGAGACACCCAGGTGGCGGCCGATAGTGGCGCGCTGGCGGGCGCCAACGTGGTGTCGTCTTATCACACGGCCGCCACGGTGGTGGATGCGAGCATTTTGAGTTTGGGCCTGGCGGGGTTTGCCACGATCGGCACCGGCTTGGCGGCAATCCTCATACCGGGTGCCGAGGTTGTTGGCAGCGATATCATCGACACGGGAACCCAGATCATTAAAACGCGTAACAAGTTTGCCAAAAGCGCGGCAAAGGGCCTGCAGAAGATCGAGACTGCCTTGCCGTATCTGGTTGCCGCGCGCGCCATGCAGGCAGTATCGGCGCAGGATACCGACAGTGTGACCTATACCGGCACGGCGCTTGCCGTGCCCAGGACGTCAGAGTCCGATTTTGTTGCGCTCGAAGGGTCCGAGATCTCGACCGATGCCATTGAAGATGCATCGGAAGATCTGGAGCGTGCGGCCGAGGAGCTGCAAAAAGCATCGGAGGAGACGGCGAAGGCCAAAGAGCGTGCCTGGCTTGCCGACTGCGGCGGGTCGGATAAGGGTTCGATCGGCAGCTGTTCGTGTATGTGGGAGCGCGCGAAAAGCCTAACGGATCTCCCCGGTGTTCAAAATCCGCATTACTCATCGAGCGTTACGTGGGAGCCTCAAGTTGCCCTTGATCGCGCGAAGGACTACTACCATTGGCGTCTGACAAATGAGAAGCCCCAAGGCTCGAGTGTCGAGATGAAGGCAGAGTCTGCGGCGCGTAAGGCGTTTTATACCTACGCGAGCGCGGAGGTCGATCGGGCATATATAACCGAGAACGGAGACAGGGTTTCCTCCTATATTCCGCTGCTGCCACGCAACTCTGATGAAGTTCGGGCGACGGAACTCTATACCGATGCGGTGTGGCCGACTAGCGTGAACGATGACAAGGCGTATCTGCATTACGGGACGACCTGCCCTAACTACAAGAAAGGAACGCCGAGCGGATTTGCTTCGGTTGCCGATTACGATGGACAGGACAAATGCAGCAAATGCCATTTTGGCGTTTCGTCGCTTGGCGCTGTTGCGGCGCCTTCAACCTCTATCGAAAACGGCTTCGAGTATCATTTTGACAAGTTTAAAGATGCCCTGGAGGACTACGTCGACTGTCGCAACAAGGAGCTCGAGCTCGAGCGTCAGACCGAGGACGAAGCCGACCGTGCGGGCAATGCGTTCGATACCGCCATCAAAGAACTTTCCGGTGAGCGCCCGCGCATCGCCCCGCCCGGTCGCAACGGCGTGGTCGCCTTTGCGGTCTCGGGCGCCATCTCCAGTCCCGACGAGCTCAACTCTTCGTTTAACACGGCAGTTGAGCTTGGCGATCGTGGTGCAATTTCTGCTGCAGTGCTGGCGCCCGATGATGCGACGGCACAAAATAACGTCCTCTCGCGGTTTTTCTCGACACTGGAGGAGCGTTCGGGCGGCCTTGCTGGCGTGCTCGACGGCGTTATGGATGTTTGGGGACGGTTGCTTGTGGGGTACGGAGACATCCAGGGTGCGGCCGACGAGCTTATGGGAGAGCTTATCGGTGGCTTGGGAGGGGGTAGCGGCGCGGTGGGCTCCATCGCGTCCTGGCTCGGTGACACCGTCTCGTCCTCCGTGGCGGCGCTGGGGCTCGAACCGTGCGATTTGCGTCTGCGAAAACCGGTGCTGACCGATACCGCCAATGTCATTAAAAGTCCGGGGTCCGATATCGCGGGCATCTCCAAAACTCAAGATACCCTGCGAAAAATCCCCTTGGGCGTGACTGACCCCAAGGCACTTTGCGAGGCCTTGGAATATCACGTCGAGCGCACCATCAGCGGCGCGGTGTTCACGCTTGCGGAGATCCCGCTGCCCGGCGGCGGCTCCATCCCGCTCACGGTCGATGTTGCCACGCTGGCGGGGGCTTTTGGCGGTGGGTCGTAATGGGCATTCGCACGGGCTTGCGCGAGGAGCGTGCCCAGGCGACGGTCGAGATGGCCGTGGTTGCGCCCGTCCTGATCGTGCTGGCTCTCATCGCGTACAACGTCATGATCTTTGCCGGCGCGGTCGCGCGCTTCGACCGCGTGGTGCCCGACATCGTGCTGGCGCACGCTGTGGCGCCGGGCGGGGAGGGTGACGAGAGCTCCATTGACGCTTCCGCGACCGTTCAGGCTCAGATTCAGGATGCCATGGAGGGATATGGCCTACAGGTCGAGGTCTCGAGCGAGCAAGGCACGGCGTCATCGGATGGTGGCCTGCTCTCTCTTTCTGGTACGTTTAGGACCTATACCTGCACCATGCACTACGAACCGTGGCCGAGTTCGCTGAGCATCGCCGGCGTTTCCCTGGGGGCGCCGGCCGTGCTCACGCATGAACGCGCGGTGACGGTCGATCCATGGCGCCCGGGGGTGGTCATGTGAGTGCGGCCTCGTCCTATATCGCCTACGCGCGGGCGCTCAACAGGTTGGGCTGGACGCCGGCCGAGTTTGTGGTGGCGGAGTCGTTTACCGTGCGTCTGCGCGGCATGCTGGGACGGCGGCCGATTGCCGCCAGCGGACTGCCGCTTGTCATGGCGTTTCCGCGCTGTTCCTCGGTTCACACCTGCTTTATGGCCTACCCCATCGACATCGCCTTTATCGATCGCAATGGCAATGTCCTCGTATGCTACGAAAACGTACGTCCCTGGCGCATGTGCTCCTGCCCCGGCGCCTGGGCGGCACTCGAGCGCCCTTCAATCATTGTTTCGCCCCCTGCTCTCCAACGCGTGCCGGCATAGGAATTGGCGACAGTGGACTTTCGTCATACGAAATTTGGTACGATGGAGGAGGAGATGCATGGACGTGGAGATTCATCCCAACGCCAAAAAGCACCTGACGGAAAAGCAGGTGCTTGGTGCCTGGCTCGCGGTTACTGAGTGTGTTCGCCGCGAGTCGGAGGACGAGCCGCCGAGATGGCTTGCGATTGGATAGCTTCCGGACGGTCGGAGTGTGGAACTCGTTGCGGTCGAACTAATTCGTGGATGGCTCATCATTCATGCATTGTCTCCGGTTCAGAAGAAATTCTGGTAAGAGATTGAGCGAGCTCGGCAAAGGGGTCGATGATGGGCAAGACGTATACGGCTGCTAATGGTCGGGTTGTAACGGATGAAATGATTGACGCGTGGTGCGAGTCGTACGAGCGTGGCGAGTTTCCGGATGGCGAACACACTGTTGGGGGGATCGTGCACGGGCGGCCCCCGCTCTCAAGTGAGGGGACGGCAACGTTGTCAGTCAAGATTCCCCTAGGAATGAAGGAGGCGATTCGTCGACGGGCGGCGGCTGAGGGAATGACGCCAAGTGAGTTTGCTCGTGCGGCCCTGAGCGAAAAACTTCTTGCTGCCGGTTGATGCTTCTGACGTGCCGTTCTATAGGATCGAGGTCGTGGCCGATGTCGCGTTCAAAACTTTTTTCAAATTCTCGGTTGACCGGAGCGCGTCCTTGGTTATACTAATCAAGCCTTGAAACAAGGCACACCTCAAATGGCTGGGTAGCTCAGTTGGTAGAGCAGAGGACTGAAAATCCTCGTGTCAGGGGTTCGATTCCCTTCCCCGCCACCTTGAATTGACTAGGACCTCTGCAAAGGGGTCCTTTTCTTTTACGTGGCCCTTGCGCGGAATCGAACCCCGTGAGGGCGCGAAGCTGAGTAAACGCGTGAGCGTTTGCCAGCGGAGCTCACAAGGCGCGGAAGCGCCGCAGCGGTCCGCACGCGCGGAGCGCGGGCGCGATTCCCTTCCCCGCCACCTTGACTTGATAAGGACCTCTGCAAAGGGGTCCTTTTCTTTTACCGAGGGCTCCTGCGGAAACTGCATCCCGGAATATAGCCTCAAAGCGGGATGCGCTTTCCACTTTGAGCCTGTTTGGGAAAGTGTGGACCGGAATCCGGCGTCAGAATGGGACGCGCTTTCCTTTTGCGGCCCTTGGCGGAAACTGCGTCCCAGATCCCGCGCTCAGAACGGGATGCATTTTCCGGTTGAGGCCTCGAACGGAAAATGAATCCCAGTCTTTTGCGAAAGAAACGGGGCACGCTTCCCGGCCGCCTACTTCCGGTGCATGCGTGCATCTCGTCGCGCCAGCTCGAGCCCGCCTGGCCCGGACATTCCTCCCACTTTTGCGCCACTTTGTAGACCGTTCGGTCGCCTGTCCGCACGCGCGGGTATACTCAAAACGATACTTTTCCTATGCAATACGATGCAGGCTCGACCTGCGCGATCCGAAGGGGGCAGTGATGGAGAGGATACTCGGCGTTAATCTCTCTGGCTGGTTTATTCCCGAGCCCTGGGTGACTCCGTCGCTCTATGCGGCAACCGGTGCATCCAATGCGGCCGAGCTGCAGGATGCCATGGGCACCGCCGCTTATAACGAGCGCATGCGCCGCCATTACGAGACGTTTGTGAGCGAGGACGATTTTCGCCGCATGGCGCAGATTGGCCTCAACGCCGTGCGCCTGCCGGTGCCGTGGTATGCCTTTGGCTCGCAGGAGTCCGACGCTTCCTACATCTCGGTCGTGGACTATATCGATCGAGCCATTGAGTGGGCTGCCAAGTACAACATCCGCGTACTGCTCGATCTGGCGACTGTACCCGGCGGCCAGGGCGATTCCAACGATTCGCCCACCACGCCGGAGGTCGTTGCCGAGTGGCATTCGTCCACCAACGGCCGTCATGTCGCACTCGACGTGCTTGAGCGCCTGGCCGATCGCTACGGCGAGGCAGAAAGCCTGCTGGGCATTGAGCTGTTGGACACGCCGCAGATGAGCGTTCGCAAGAGCCTCTTTACCATGACGGATGGCATTCCGGCGCACTACCTGCGCAACTTCTATCGCGACGCGTACGAGCTCGTCCGTTCGTATATGCCCGAGGACAAGATCATCGTCTTTTCCTCCTCGGGACATCCCGGTGAGTGGAAGCACTTTATGCGCGGTGCCAAGTACAAGAACGTCTACATGGACCTTCACCTGTATCATTACCGCGACGAGTACGCGCTCGACATCACAAGCCCCCGCGGTCTAACCACGGCGATTTCGCGCAACAAGCGTGAGCTCAAAGAAGCTATCGCAACCGGGTTTCCCGTATTGGTGGGCGAATGGTCGGGCGCGGCGATCTTTGCCAACTCGTCAGTTACGCCCGAGGGTCGCAATGCCTACGAGCGCGTATTTATCGCCAACCAGCTGGCGTCGTTTGCGCCGGCGGCTGGCTGGTTCTTCCAAACGTGGAAGACCGAGAAGCGCATCGCGGCATGGGACGCCCGCGCGGCACTCGGCACGCTCGAGCGCGGCATGATTGAATAGGTTGATATGACGCAAAACAGCGCCCGCACGGGCAAACTTTATGTGGTCGGTACGCCCATTGGTAACCTGGGCGACTTGTCCCCGCGCGTCGGCGAGGCATTTGGCGCCGCCGATGCCATCTGCTGCGAGGACACGCGCGTGACCTCAAAGCTGCTGATGCACCTGGGCATCTCCAAGCCGCTCGTCCGTTGCGACGAGAACGTGATTGCAAGTCGCGCGGCCGGCCTGGTCGACCGCCTGCTGGCGGGGGAGACCCTTGCCTTTGCCTCGGATGCCGGCATGCCGAGCGTGTCCGACCCCGGCCAGGCTCTGGTCGAGGCGGCGCGCGAGGCCGATGTGCCCGTCGAGGTCATTCCCGGACCTTCCGCATGCGTCACGGCGCTCGTGTCGTCCGGCATTTCCTGCGAGCACTTCTTCTTCGAAGGCTTTTTGGGCCGCAAGCACGGCGACCGCGTGCGCCGACTGCAGCGCCTTGCCGTCGTCCCCGGCGCGCTCATCTTCTACGAGTCTCCACATCGCATCGTCGCGACGCTCGAGGCCGTGGCCGAGGTTTTTCCCCAGCGTGAGGTTGCCGTCTGCCGCGAGCTCACTAAGCTGCACGAGGAGGTCTTGCGCGGCCCCGCCGCCCAGCTTGCCGAGGAGCTGCGTGCCCGTGGCGAGGTAAAAGGCGAGATTGCGCTGGTCATCGCGCCGCCGAGTGAAGACGAGGAGGCCGGCATCGCGCCGGTTGGCACCGCGGCGGCAGACCCCGATGGGGCCCTGCGTGAGGATATCCGCGCCGCGCTCGAGGAGGGCGAGCCCGCCTCCGCGGTGGCAAAGCGCCTGTCGCAGAAGTACTCGCGCCGCAAGCGCGATGTCTATGCCATGGTGCTCGATATGCAATAGATGGAGGATATTCAGCCCTTGCGTTAGAATCATCCCCTGTATGCAACGTTTTTCTGGAGGACAGACCCCATGGATCAAACCAAGCCTTCGTTTTTTATCACGACGCCTATCTACTACGTCAACGCCGATCCGCACCTAGGCACGGCTTATTCCACCATCATTGCCGACGTCCAGGCTCGCTATCGCCGTTCTGCCGGCTATAACGTCAAGTTTCTGACCGGCATGGACGAGCACGGCGAGAAGGTCGCCGAGGCCGCAGCCAAGCACGACATGACGCCGCAGGAGTGGACCGACAGCCAGGCTCCGCACTTCAAGGAGCTTTGGAGCAAGCTCGAGATCTCCAACGATGATTTCATCCGTACCACCGAGCCGCGCCAGCATCATGCCGTGCAGTATCTGTGGGAGCGCATGAAGGAGTCCGGCTACCTGTATAAGGGCAGCTACGACGGCTGGTACTGCGTGCCCGACGAGACCTACTTCACCGATACGCAGGTCCAGAAGGGCGACGAGGAGTACGGCAGCGTCGGTCAGCACCTCTGCCCCGATTGCCACCGTCCGCTCGAGCGCGTGCAGGAGGAGTCCTACTTCTTTAAGCTTTCCGCCTTCCAGGACAAGCTGCTCAAGCTCTATGACGAGCACCCCGATTTTGTTGAGCCCGCGTTCCGCATGAACGAGGTGCGCAGCTTTGTCGAGGGCGGCCTCAACGATCTTTCTGTGAGCCGTACGAGCTTTGACTGGGGTATTCAGGTTCCGTTCGACGAGGGCCACGTGACCTACGTGTGGTTCGACGCGCTGCTCAACTACATGACGGCTGTCGGCTACGGTGTCGACACCGACGAGGCCCGTGCCGAGCTGGCCTATCGCTGGCCCGCACAGTTCCACATCGTGGGCAAGGACATCATCCGCTTCCACTGCGTCATTTGGCCCGCCATGCTCATGGCTATTGGCGAGGCCCTGCCCGAGCACGTCTTTGCCCACGGCTTCCTGACCGTGCGCAACGCCGAAACCGGCAAGGCCGAGAAGATGTCCAAGAGCCGCGGCAATGCCATCGCTCCGCAGAATGTTATCGACATGCTGGGCGTCGAGGGCTATCGCTATTACTTTATGACCGACGTGGTGCCCGGCACCGACGGCGCCATCAGCTTCGAGCGCATGGAGCAGGTCTACAACGCCGACCTAGCCAACAGCTGGGGCAACCTCATCTCGCGTTCGCTCAACATGAGCGGCAAGTACTTTGACGGTTGTGCACCTGCCAAGCCTGCATCGTTCGATGCGTTCGACAACCCACTGGCAAAGATCGCCGACGGCCTGGTCGATCGCTACATGGCCAAGATGGACGTGCTGGATTACGGCGGAGCTAAGGACGAGGTCATGGAGCTCATCCATGCCGCTAACCACTACATCGAGGACTCCGAGCCCTGGGCGCTTGCCAAGGACGAGGCTAAGGCCGACGAGCTGGCGTTTGTGATCTACAACCTGCTCGAGGCCATCCGCATTGCCGCTCACCTGCTGATGCCGCTCATGCCCCAGACTTCTGCCGAGACCCTGCGCCGCCTGTCCTGCGAGGACGAGGCCGCGAGCGACGACCTCAAGGGCATTTGCGCTTGGGGTCTACTTGCTGGCGGACGTCCCGTCGAGAAGGGCGAGCCGCTGTTCCCGCGTCTGGGTTAAGACGCCGCGCGCCATATCGGCAATTTGCTGTTTAGATGTAAGGGCATGGCCGCAACGGTCCATGCCCTTTTGCTTTACGATGCAGCCACCATGTTAAGGAGGCAACCATGACAACTTCGCCTTTGGCAAACCCCACGGCAACTAGGGAGCTGCTAGAGGAGTTTGGCCTTGCGACCAAGCATCGCCTGGGCCAGAACTTCCTGATCGACAACCATGCGATCGAACGTATCTGTGAGCTCGCTGAGCTTGCGGGCGATGAGCGCGTGCTCGAGGTCGGCCCGGGTTGCGGCACGCTGACGTTGGCCCTGTTGCAGGAGGCGGCGTGCGTCACGTCGATCGAGGCCGATCCCGAGCTCGAGCCGGTGCTCGATGCCCACGCTGCCGACTATGCCAACTTCCGCTTTATCATGGGTGACGCGCTTAAGGTGACGCCGGAGCAGATTGAGCAGACGGCTGGCGGCGAGCCCACGGTGTTTGTCGCGAATCTGCCCTACAACGTGGCGGCGACGATTATCCTGCAGTTCTTCCAGACGATGCCCGCACTCAAGCGCGCCGTCGTCATGGTGCAAAAGGAGGTCGCCGATCGCATTGCCGCGACGCCCGGCAACAAGACTTATGGCGGCTACACGGCAAAGCTCGGCCTGTATGCGCAGGTGACGGGTCGCTTTGAGGTGCCGCCGCGCTGCTTTATGCCGGCGCCGCATGTGGACTCGGCCGTCGTGCGCATCGACCGTGTTGACGGTGTGGTGCCCGAGGGCCTCGACCGCGAGTTTGTGGCCCGCGTGATCGACGCTGCGTTTGCTCAGCGCCGCAAGACGATCCGCAACACCATGAGCGCCAACGGCTTTGCCAAGGACGTGCTCGACGCCGCCTTTGAGGTCTGCGGTATCGCACCTACCACGCGCGCCGAGACGCTCGACGTCGCCGCCTTTGTGCGCTTGGCTCAGGAGCTTTCCCATGACGCCTAATGTCGGACGCGTGACGTTTACAAAAAAGAAGAAAACGGTGGCCTGCCCGGTGCCGCTGGCGCCGCTTGCCGATACGCATGCGCACCTGCTCTCATTTTGGAGCAAGGAAGTGCCCGAGACGCTCGAGCGTGCCAAGGAAGCGGGCATTGACTTGTTGGTGACGGTCTTCGACCCCATTGCCGATAAGCGCAGCGTGGCGGACTATAGCGACTGGCTGGTTCGCGAGATCCTGCCGATGCAGGATATTCCACAGATCAAGTATCTTGCCGGCGTGCATCCGTATGGAGCACCGGACTATACCGATGATATTCATGCCGAGGTTGTGGCTGCGCTCGACGATCCGCTGTGTGTTGGTATCGGCGAAATTGGCCTGGACTACCACATGGATTACGACGACGATATTGCGCCGGCGCCCCACGACGTGCAGATCGACTGTATGGCGCGCCAGCTTGAGCTTGCCGTACGCCGCAATGTGGCGGTAGAGCTGCATTTGCGTCATGAGGACACGGACGGGGAGCGCACCTCGCATGTGGACGCCTACAACGTGTTGCGCGAGGTCGGCGTGCCCCAGGCCGGTTGCGTACTGCACTGCTTTGGCGAGGACCGAGCCACGATGGAGCGCTTTGTGGATTTGGGCTGTTACATCGCCTATGGCGGCGCGGCTACCTTTAAGCGCAACGACGACGTGCGCGAGGCATTCGCGGCAACACCGCTCGACCGTATTTTGTTCGAGACGGATTGTCCCTATATGGCGCCGGAGCCCATTCGCGGTCTTGAGTGCGAGCCTGCAATGATTTCCATTACAGTAAACGCGCTGGTCAACGACCGCGTCGATCGTACCGGCGAGGACGCCGAAGCAATCGCTCGAGCCGCCTGGGAAAACGCCTGCAAACTTTTTCAAAAATAGTTCTTGCGTTCGCGGTGGCGCTCCGTTATTCTAATTCCTGCACGCGGGCGTGGCGGAATTGGCAGACGCGTACGGTTCAGGTCCGTATGGGGGCAACCCCATGAAGGTTCAAGTCCTTTC
>CAKTUC010000018.1 GCA_934617135.1 uncultured Collinsella sp.
CGACCTTCCTAGTCAGCGTGAATCGATAGCAAAAACGGGCTCCGGATCGCTCGATCGTGCCGTATATGGCACGTCAGCAACCCGGAGCCCGTTCCAAGCAACTATATTCGCCCGTGCTAGGCCAAAACGCTCGACAGGATCTCAACCAAACTGTCCACGTCGGCTTCCTCGCAGACGAGCGGCGGCAGGAAACGCAGCGTATGAGCGCCAGTAGCGTTGATCACGGCACCGGCGGCCAGCGCGCGGGCAACAATATCATGTGCATCGCCCGCAGCGTCATCTAAATCGCAGCCGAGCATTAAGCCGCGACCGCGCACCTCGATCACATGCGGCAGCTTGGTGAGCTTTGCCTCCATATAAGCACCCACCTTGGCAGCATGCTCGGCATAATCGCCGCGCACGAGCGCGGAGAGCGTCGCGGCGCATGCCGCGACGGCCAAGCAGCTACCGCCAAAGGTCGAACCGTGGTCGCCCGGCTTAAACACGTCGGCGATCTCCTTCTTTGCCACCACGGCACCCATGGGCACGCCATCGGCAATGCCCTTGGCAAGGCTCATAATGTCGGGCTCCACGCCATAGGTCTGGAACGCAAACGGCTTGCCGGAGCGGAAGATGCCACACTGGACCTCGTCGGCGATAAGCACGGCGCCCACCTCGTGTGCCAAGTCACGCGCCGCCGCCATAAACTCCTCGGTCATGGGATGTACGCCGCTCTCGCCCTGAATCGGCTCGAGCATCACAGCGCAGATCTCGCTTCCCAGCTGCTTAAAGATCGCACGCAGCTCGTCGACGTCGTTGGGTGTGCAGGCCACAAAGCCGCCCGGCAGAGGACGGAAGCTGTCCTGCAGCCAATCCTGCATGGTGGCGGCAATGGTTTCGAGCGTACGGCCGTGGAAACCACCGCGCATGCACACGATGGTGTTGCCGCCGTTACCGGCACGCTTGGCATACAGGCGCGCGAGTTTCATCGAACCCTCGTTGGCCTCGGCGCCGGAGTTGGCAAAGAATGTCTCCCACACCTGCTCGTCCGCAGCCGGGGCACCAAGCGCGGCGGCCGTGGTCTCATCGCCAGCGGCAATGGCATCGGCAAGCACGCGCGCACCATCCACGTCATCGTTAGCGAGCTTGGACAGCAGCGCCGCGACCTGGCCGCGCTGCTCAATGTAGAAGTAGTTGGAAACATGCATAAGCTTTTTGGTCTGCGCCTCGAGCGCCGAGAGCACAGCAGGGTTGCCATGGCCTAAGCTGCACACACCGATACCAGCAAGAAAGTCAAGATACTCGCGACCATCGTCGCCAGCGAGCTTCATACCATGGCCTTCGACGAACTCGACCGGAGAGCGACCAAAGGTATGCATAACGTAATGGGATTCGAGCGATTGTTGAGCTGCAAGTGACATGGGATGCCTTTCGTTGAACGCCAGATGGCGCGAGCTATGGGTGTAGAGATGCGACGATTGCGGACAGGCTAAACGGTCTGGAGCTTCTCAACCTCGTCGAGGTTCTCGGTCAGGCGCGCCGCAAACGTCGAAAGCGGGTGCGGGTGCGTATCGAACTCGTAGGCCGTCTCGGTGGAATGGATCACGGTACCGACGCCGGCATCGGTCAGCAGCTCCAGCAGCAGCGAATGTGGCGTCGTGCCGTTGATGATGTGGGCGCGGAAGACGCCGGCGGTAAGGGCATCGACAGCAGCGCGCAGCTTGGGAATCATGCCCTTATCGACCTCGCCGCCGTAGAGCATCTCGTTGACCTCGTCGAGCGTCAGGTTGGAGATGAGCGAATCCTTATCGCTAAAGTCCTTGTACAGGCCGTCGACGTCGGTCAAGAAGATCGCCTTGTGCGCGTGGAGCGCCGCGGCGACGGCGCCGGCGGCGGTATCGGCGTTGATGTTGAAGAAGCCACCGTCCTCCCCCGCCGCAACCGTAGCGATCACGGGAATGTACTCGCTGTCGAGCAGGCGCTCGATATAGTCGGTGTTGACGTGCGTGACCTTACCTACGCGGCCGAGCTCGGGGTCGAGCGGCTCGGCGATAAGCGTGCCGGCATCGCTGCCGGACACGCCCACGGCCAAGTTGCCGTGGTGGTTGAGCGCCGCAACCAGCTCCTGGTTGACCTTACCGCCCAGCACTTCGCGCACGATATCCATGGTGGCCGGCGTGGTCACGCGCTGGCCATTCTTGAACTCGACGGGGATGTCGTAGTGGCTGAGCGCCTCGTTGATGGCCTTGCCGCCACCGTGCACGATAACAGGGCGCATGCCGATAATCTTGAGCAGGACGATATCGCTCATCACGTCGCGACGCAGCTGCTCGTCGACCATGGCAGCGCCGCCGTATTTGATAACGACCGTCTTGCCGGTCAGGTTTTTAATCCACGGCAGCGCCTCGAACAGCAGCTGCGCGGTAACTTCGTTGGATTCGCTCGAGCGACAATCGCGTGCGAATTTCATAGTCGGCCTCGTCTTTCGTATAGCTATCGCGCCACGCCTCGTTACCCGCAATCGCAGCGGGACGCGCGGCACATCGGGAGTCTAGGAACGGTAGTCGCCGTTGATGGAGATGTACTCGTGCGTGAGGTCGCAAGTCCACACGGTGGTCGCCGCGTTCCCTGCGCCCAGGTCTGCCGAGATCACGATCTCGGGCGCCTCAAAGCGACGCAGGGCCTCGTCCTCATCAAAGGGAACGGTCAGGCCGTCACGGCAGACGGGCATACCCATCATGTCGATAGAAACGTCTTCCTGGTTAAAGTGCACGCCACACTTGCCGAGCGCCATGGCAACGCGGCCCCAGTTGCAGTCGTGGCCGGCGATGCAGGTCTTGACGAGCGGCGAGTTGGCGACAGCACGAGCGGCGATATCGGCCTCCTCGTCGTTCGCGGCGCCGGTGACATTGACCGTCACGAGCTTGGATGCGCCCTCGCCATCGGCGGCGATATTGCGCGCCAGGCTCTCGCACACCTCATGCACGGCAAAGGCCAGCTCGTCGAAGGCGTCGGAGCCCTCGACAATGGGTTCGGCATCTGCAGCAGCGGCACCAGAGGCAAGCATGATACAGGTGTCGTTCGTCGAGGTGTCGGAGTCCACCGTCACCTTGTTGAAGGTCTGCTTGACGGTCGAAAGCAGCAGGGCGTGGAGCGCCGCAGGCTCGACGGGGGCATCGGTCGTGATGATCGCGATCATGGTGGCCATGTTGGGCATGATCATGCCCGAGCCCTTGCACATGCCGCCCACCGTATAGACATTGCCCGCATGGCCCTCGGCATCGCTGACGTAGGACACGGCATATTCCTTGGAATGCGTGTCGGTCGTCATGATGGCGCGAGCGGCATCGGCGCCACCGTGGGCGGAGAGCGCCTCGTAGGCGGCAGGGATGGCGGTCTCGAACGTGTCGATCGGCAGAATCTGACCAATTACGCCCGTGGAGGCGACCAGAATCTGCTGGGGCTCGCAGCCGATGACCTGCGAGGCGATGTTGCAGGTCTCGCGCGCGCAGGCAAGACCGGTCTCACCCGTGGCGGCGTTGGCATTGCCAGAGTTGACCGAAACGCCGGCAATGACGCCGTAGCCCTTGTCGGCGCCGCCCAAGTTGGCACGGCTCACTTGGACAGGCGCCGCGCAAAAGCGGTTGGTGGTAAACACGCCGGCGCCGGGGCAGGGTTTATCGGGCACGACGAGAGCATAATCCAGGCGCTCAGGGTTCTTGCGGAATCCGGCATGGATGCCTGCCGCCTTAAAGCCGGCAGCCGCCGTAACGCCGCCCTCTACGGCGCGAATCTTAATGTCAAACAGCTCGGTATTCATCGTCTTTATGACTCCTTATGTCAAACAAAAAAGGGGCATCGGTTGGTGCGCCATGCCAGCCACAACCATGAGACCAGCTTAAGAGCGGCGCCCCACTCGATGCCCGACTACCAAATCGTTAACAATCGAATGTGCTACACCGGGCACGCCACTGTGGGCAAGCCTCGTCGCTCGTCAAAACCAAAGACGATGTTGGCGCACTGGACCGCCTGGCCCGCAGCGCCCTTGCACAGATTGTCGATGGCGCCCGTCGCCACCAGCACGCCCGCGCGCTTGTTGAGTGCAAGGCCGATCTGGGCGGCGTTGGTGCCGACGACCGAAGCCGTCTTGGGCTGCTGGCCGGCATCGAGCACGCGCACGAAGGTGCGACCGGCATAGAACTGCTTGTAGTAGTCGACGACGTCCTCAAGAGCCAGAGTATCGAGAGCCTGTTGAGCGAGCGGCATCGTCACCGTGGAAAGCAGACCGCGCTTGAGCGGTGCCAGGTGCGGGGTAAAGACGACACGATCGGTCAGACCCAAAATCTGCTCGATCTCGGGCGTATGGCGATGCTTGCCCACGCCATACGCCTCTAGGTTTTCGTCGGCACTGCAAAAATGCGTGCGGGCGTTACAGGACTTGCCAGCGCCCGTCACACCGCTGATGGCATCGACGATCACGGGGCCGCTCTGGGCAACCCAGCCGGCGCGCACGGCAGGCGCGGCGGCAAGGCTCGTTGCGGTGGGATAGCAGCCGGCGCAGGCGACCAGCACGGGCTTGCCGTCGGCATGGTTGGATGCAGCGGTCTCCAGGTCCTTGCAGAACAGCTCGGGCAGGCCGAAAGCGCGCGTCTCGAGCAGCTCGGGGCTCGTGTGCTCAGCGGCATACCAAGCCTCAAACACAGCCGGGTCGCTCAGACGGTAGTCGGCCGAAAGGTCAAAGCAGGAAACGCCCGCGGCAAGCAGGGCGGGCACTTGCGCCATGGCGGCCGTGTGCGGCACGGCCAAAAAGACGGCATCGCAGGATTTGAGCTCGGGAGCATCATGCGTCGTGAAGACAAGGTCGCTTACGCCGGCGAAGCTCGGGTAGACCGCAGACAGCGGCTGGCCGGCATCGGCGTTGGACGTAATGGCGACAAGTTCAAACTCGGGATGGCCGAGGACGAGGCGAATGAGCTCGGCACCGGCGTATCCTGCTGCACCGACAATTCCAACCTTTAAAGACATATCAGACTCCTTGTCTGCAGTTATGCACTGATGCGCATCCCGCAGCCGTCGTTATGAAGTGGGTTGAAACTTTAGCACCAAAAGATGCATATATACGCAAATCTTTTGCATATTCATGCATTGAAACAATCCCGACACATTCGCTCGAAGGAATTGACAAATATATACGGGCCCCACATTGCTCGGTGCGCCTTACGGTGACGTTGCAATGTGGGGCCCGCTACATGCGAGAATTTGAATTGTCGAGGTTTGCCGGGATACACGTCTAGAGCTCGACCGGCACCCATTCGTCGTGGTTGCAGATAAAGGCCTCGGGGTCCTCCACACTAAAGAAGACAAGCGTGGGGTCGTTCGACCCCTCATAATGCTCGCCCAGGCGCTCTAGATGCTTCCATCCGGCCTCACGCATATCGCCCGCCGCCTGGTCATCCAGGCCGGCACGCCCGCGCAAGATGAGCCAACCATGGCCCGGCCACCAGCTCGTGGCCTCAAAGCGCTGATTTTGCAGCAGCTCCTGCCACACGTCTTTGGTGCGCGCCGTCACAAACCACAGCTTGCCATCCTGGATCTGCGCAAACGAGAACGGACGCACATGCGGCTGCCCGTCCACGCTCGTCGCCAGATACCACGCCGGCACCGACGTCAGATACTCCAGTACCGTATCCAATCCGTCCACGTTTCCTCCTGTCACCGGTCCATTTGTGCGAATTAGAGCTCGAGCTGTTCCTCGCTGCCGTCGATATCGCAGAAGCGGGCGGCGATATTGCGGACCGAGAAGAATGCCAGGCGTCCGTCGTTGGCGCTCTCGTGATCCTCGCCAATGCCCACCATGTGCTTAAAGCCAGCCAAGCGCACCCGGTCGCTCACGACCGCGTCGTCCTCGAGCGCAGCCTCGCCGGTCAGCGCAATCCAGCACTCCCCCGGTTTCCAGCCCGAGACCTCAAACTTGGGATTCGCGCTCAGCTCGGCCCACACGTCCTTGTCACGCGAGGTGCAAAACCACAGCTTGCCATCATCGACCATGGCAAACGAGAACGGCCTCACGCGCGGTTGATGCCCGTCGGTCACATCGGTTGTAGCGAGATACCACGCGGGGATGCGCCTGAGGTACGAACAGGCTCGCTCGAGCTGCGCCGTGCGATCGATATCGGTCATAGGGACCCCTTTCTTGCGATCGAATCGCGCCTAAACAAGTTGAAGATTGATGACGATGACACACGCGAGCAGCAACGCCGTCACCACCGCAGCCAGCGCATCGCCGCGGCCAAACACAAGCGTATGCAGGCGCGTGCGGCCCTGCTCGCCGTGGTAGCAACGGGCATCCATGGCGGCAGACAACGTCTCAGCATGACGGAACACGCCCGTGAACAGCGGAATCGCCACACTGCCGAGCATGCGCACGCCGCCGAGCGGGCCTCCCGTCACGCGCGCACCGCGGCTCGCCTGCGCATCGGCCGTCTGCCTCATCTCGGTGGCGAACTGCGGCATAAAGCGCAGCGCGATACCCATAATCATACCGAGCTCGTGCGCAGGAAGTCCCACACGCGCAAACGGCGCGAGCAGGCGCTCAAAGCCCGCGGTGAGGTCGAGCGTCGGTGTGGTGAGCGTGATGGCGCTCATACCGGCCATCATCAAGGTCAGGCGGCACGCCATAAAGGCGGCGGAATGCAACGAGCCCTCGCTTATCTGCAAAAAGCCGAGCTGCCACAGAATGCGCCCACTCTGGTCGGAAAACAGGTTGAGCACCGCGACCACCGCGACAATCGCCAGCAGCGGCGCCATCGATGACAGAACGCGACGAGCCGGCACCCGGGACACGGTATAGATCAGGACGACGAAGATTGCGACCGGGACCAGTCCGCGGAAGCTGTTGACCGTGAGCGTCGTGATCAGAAACACAAAGCCCAAGAGCAACTTGGTTCGCGGGTCCAGGCGGTGGATTGCACTATCGCCGGGATAGTAGCTGCCAAACGAAAACGCCTCCATTAGCAGCCCTCCTCTCGCGCGACCGTCTTGGATTTAGCAATGTCCGCGACGTTAGAAGGACCGTCCGAGCAACCGATTAGCAGGTCCACCAACTCGTCTGCCAGCGACTCAACCGTATAGAGGCCGTCAAAGCGCAGCGGCACGCCGGCCTTCGCAAGCGCCAGCGCCATGCGCTGGGCAGCGGGAACACCCAAGCCAATCGACTTGAGCTCATCCGCATGCGCAAAAACCTGAGCGGGCGTGCCCTCGGCAAACACCGAGCCCTCGTTCATCACGACAATACGGTCGCAGCAATTGGCAAGGTCATCCATACTGTGTGAGACCATGACGACGGTCAGGCCCCCATGGTGAAGTCGCTCGATGAGCTCCAGGAAATCACTGCGCGCCGCCGGATCGAGCCCCGCCATGGGCTCATCGAGTACCAGAACCTCGGGCTCCATGGCAAGCACGCCGGCAAACGCCACGCGCCGCTGCTGCCCGCCCGAGAGCTCAAAGGGGCTCTTGTCGCCCACCGTGGCCAAGTCGAGGCCCACGCGCGCGAGCGATGACTCAACGCGGCGGACAACCTCGGCCTGCGACAAGCCAAGGTTATGCGGACCAAACGCCACGTCCTGTTCCACGGTCTCGGCAAACAGCTGACGCTCGGGATACTGAAACACCACGCCGACCTTTGCCTTAACCGCGGCGGCATCTTTCTTGTTTGCCAGGTCGAGCCCCAACGCGTAAACGGAACCCTCCTGGGGACGAATCAGGCCGTTGAGATGCTGAACCAGCGTCGACTTACCCGAACCGGTATGGCCCGCAAGGCCTAGGAACTCGCCACGACGCACCGTTAGCGACACATTGCGCAATGCCCAGGGGCTGCTGGGGTCGTTGCCCCAGAGGGCCTGTTTGTTCGATGCGCCCTCGGCGGCTGAGCGCTTGTGCCAACGGCGACGCTCGCGGGCGCTCAGCGAATAGCTATACGAAAGGTGCGAAATCTCGATGACGGGCTCCAGCGCGTCTGCGCTATCGATTGCAGAGGAGACGTTGTCGGGAATACGAGGATCGGATGCGAAAGGCCGCCCGGCGATGCCTGTCCTCCTCTGCTCGGCATAAGCCTGCGCTATATCGGCGACCATATCCGCCTCGCGCACCTGTGCGCAAATGGGCACGCCCTTCGCGCGAAGCGCCCTGCCAAGACAGCACGATGCCGGCATGTCCAGGTTGAGCTGCGCGAGCTCGTCCGCCCGCGTCAAGATCTCGTCAGGCGTGCCGAGCATAGCCACGCGCCCCGCTCGGAAGACTGCAACGCGATCGGCCTCGGCGGCCTCTTCCATAAAGTGCGTGATCATCACGATGGTCATACCGCGATCGTGGAGCGCGTGGCAGGCCTTCATAAGGCCCTTGCGCCCGCGCGGATCGAGCATCGAGGACGCCTCGTCCAAAATGAGCACGCGCGGTTCCATGGCGAGCACGCCGGCAAGCGCCACGCGCTGCTTTTGGCCGCCCGAAAGCGCATGGGTCTCATGGCGCTCAAAGCCCACCAGACCCACGGCCTTCAGCGCCTCGCGCACGCGCTGCGCGATCTGGGCCGATTCGACCCCTAAGTTCTCGGGACCAAACGCAACATCGTCCTCGACAAGCGTCGCCACAAGCTGGTCGTCGGGATTCTGGAACACCATGCCCGCAGTCGAGCGGATGTCGTAGACCAGCTCGGGATCGGACGCGTCCATGCCGTTGACGCGCACCGTTCCCGCATCGGGCTGCAGCAGCGCGTTCAAATGCTTGGCAAACGTCGACTTGCCCGACCCGTTGCCGCCGAGGATGCAGAAAAACTCGCTATCCTCGATGTTCAGATCGATGCCATCGAGCGCCGGTGTGACACCGTCATAGCTAAAGGAAACGCCCCGACACTCAATCATGCGCGGCCTTTGACCTGGTCCTTTTTAGGCGTGATGAGGTTGGAGACTGCCTTATACACCGCCAGCGTCAACACCGAGTTGAGAACGGTCTTGATGAGGTTAAACGGCAGCACGGCGGGAAGCATGAGCGGGGCGATCACGTCGACCGAGCCATACCAGAACCAAACGCCAATGGTAAGGTTTGCGACCATAGAAAGCACCGTAGCGGCAATAACGCCCAGCGCCAGGCCAATCACGGCACCCTTATAGGTATGCATCTTTTGGTAGACGATGGCCGCGGGCAGAATGTAGCCCAGCGTGGCAACCAAGTTCATAAGCGCACCGACCCAGTCGCCCGTGGTGAGCGCATGGATGACAATCGCCATGGCGGCAACAGCCGTGCCGGCACCAGGGCCATACGCAAATCCACACACCATCGCCGGCACCAGCGACGGGTCATACGTCAAAAACGGCGCCGAAGGAAGGATGGGCAGCTGCACATACATAAACAGTGCTCCCAAGGCGCACATCAGCGCCATGGTAACGAGCTGTTTGGTGCTCCACCTATTCGTGTTCTCAAAATGGATATGCTGCGACTGTTCAGACATAAGATCACCTGCCTCTTTCATCCGGACTCTAACCGTTGGTACTGGGATTTCACCAGTTCAGCCGGCATGCGAACCAACGCACGCACGGGTCGCGGACTCATCGGCTCGGTCGCAGACACCTCGCCTGCGCCACGGCGCCCCTTTGGCACCGCCCGATTTACCGCCAGTGGGGAATTCCACCCCGCCCTGAAACAGCAAGGAAAAGTGTAGCACGAGGAAAGAAAGGCGCAAGTACGCCAAGGGTAATTTCTGGTAGGGAAACGTTCCAGGAATGCGTCAGGGACAGAACGGTGCATAGCTATGCCGACCTGAGAATCTCCTCGGCCTTCTCGATTGCAGCCGAGCGCAGGAACTCGGACTTCCGCATCCCACACGCGGCAGCCGCCCTCTCGATGAGGTCTGCTCCCGTTTTCGGACACTTGAAAGACAGGTTGGCGTTGACCTCCCCATCGGAAAGCCTGGGTCGACCGACGCGGAGGTTTGTCAGACTCCCCGTCCAAGAACCAGATTCATATTCAGCGCATTCACGCTCGATATCCTCATCTGTGATTGCAGTTCCATTTGCAAGCCTGTACTCCATCAGTAACCTCTCCTTCGTGCGTTCTCGATCTCTTTCAGTGTCTTCTTGCTCGGTGGCGTCATGGCGTGGTAGACAAGCCATGCGCCATCTGCCAAAAGAACGCCGACCATCTCAACATACCGACCCCGCAAGTCGTAACCAGTTCGCATCTCGCGTTCCCCGGGTATGCGAACGGCTGCGAAGCAATAGTTCTCCCATGCTGCCTTAACATCTTCGTCGTCAAGCTCAGGGTGTCGTTCATGGACTCTCGGGTGTATCTGGACCATGAGCCTCCAATCGTTACGTTAATATTCTACTACTATTTGGTAGTAGAATATTAATTAGCTCAATATATTCGGTTTATCCATTTGGCGCACATTAGTCGCTCGACCCAAAGTGAATACGAAAAGGACCCCTTGTCCGCGGCTCCAAAGGAGCAGGACAAGGGGTCCTAATCTAACAGAGGACGTTCCGGAGAGAAGCTCTCCGTCACGCCCCCGGATTCCCGGTGGGAGTTCTAGACCTTGTCGGCCTTAGTACATACCGCCGCCCTGCTGACCAGCGGTGGCAGCAGCGATAGCGTCCTCAAGCTGAGTGTTCTTGGGCACATCGGAGACGGTGGCCTCGGTGATGAGGATCAGGCTGGCGACAGAAGCAGCGTTCTGCAGGGTGACGCGGCTGACCTTGACGGGGTCGAGGACGCCCATCTCGATCATGTCGCCCCACTCGCCGTTGGCAGAGTTGAGACCCTGGCCGGCGGGCAGCTCGGCAACCTTGTCGACCACGACAGCGCCCTCAAAGCCAGCGTTCTTGGCGATGGTGGCGACCGGAGCGGTCAGGGCCTTCTTGACGATGTCGACGCCGATCTTCTCCTCGGGGTCATCGATCTCGACAGCGTCGAGCGCAGGAGCAGCGTCCATGAAGGCGACGCCGCCACCGGCGACAATGCCCTCCTCGACAGCAGCGCGGGTAGCCTGCAGGGCGTCCTCGACGCGGTGCTTGATCTCCTTGAGCTCGGACTCGGTAGCAGCGCCGACCTTGATGACAGCAACGCCACCGGAGAGCTTGGCCAGGCGCTCCTGGAGCTTCTCACGGTCGAAGTCAGAGGTGGTGTTCTCCATCTCGCCCTTGATCTGAGCGATGCGGGCGTCGATGGCCTCCTTGGAGCCAGCGCCGCCGACGACGACGGTGTTGTCCTTGGAGATGGTGACGGACTTAGCGGTACCGAGCATATCGGCGGTGATGTCAGCGACCTTCACGCCCAGCTCGTCGAGAGCTGCCTGGCCACCGGTGAGGACGGCGATGTCCTCGAGGATGCGCTTGCGGCGATCGCCGTAGCCCGGAGCCTTGACGGCGCAGACGTTGAGGGCGCCACGGATCTTGTTGAGGACCAGGGTCGGCAGAGCCTCGCCGTCGATGTCCTCAGCGATGATGAGCAGGCCACGGCCGGCGCGCTGGACAGCCTCGAGAACGGGCATGATGTCCTGGACGCTGGAGATCTTCTGGTCGGTGATGAGGATGTACGGATCCTTCATCACGGCCTCCATGCGGTCGTTGTCCGTGACGAAGTAAGCGGAGACATAGCCCTTGTCGAACTGCATGCCCTCGACGGTGTCGATGGTAATGTCGAACGTCTGGGAATCCTCGACGGTGATGACGCCGTCCTTGCCCACGACCTCCATGGCCTCGGCGATCTTCTCGCCGACCTCGGGGTCACCGGCAGAGATGGTACCGACGGAAGCAATCTGCTCCTTGGTCTCGACCGGCTTGGCCTGGGCCTTCATCTCGGCGACGGCGGCGTTGACGGCCTTGTCGATGCCGCGACGGATAGCCAGCGGGTTGGCGCCAGCAGCGACGTTGCGCAGACCGTCGTTGACGATGGCCTGAGCGAGCAGGGTTGCGGTGGTGGTACCGTCACCCACGGTGTCGTTGGTCTTGGTGGCGACCTCCTTCACCAGCTGGGCACCCATGTTCTCGATGTTGTCCTCGAGCTCGATCTCCTTGGCGACGGAAACGCCGTCGTTGGTGATGGTCGGGGCACCGAACGTGCGCTGCAGAGCGACGTAGCGGCCCTTGGGGCCCATGGTGACGGTAACGGCGTCGGCCAGAGTGTTGACGCCCTTGGCGAGCTTAGCGCGGGCATCGGTGTTGAACGTAATGTTCTTTGCCATGGTAGGTAATCCTCCAAAAGAAATGTGAGTCGCGTCGCCGCTTCCGAGTCATATGCGGCGGCCGCGTTCAAAGACGAATCAGAGATTCTGGCGAGACTAGGCCTCGACGACGGCGTAGATGTCGTCGGCGCGCATCAGCAGATACTTCTCGCCGTCGACCTTGACCTCGTTGCCACCGAACTTACCGTAGATGACAACATCGCCGACCTGAACGTCCATGGGGATACGCTCACCCTTGTCGTTGACCTTGCCAGCGCCAACGGCAACGATGGTGCCGCGCTGCGGCTTCTCCTGAGCGTTGCTGGCGATGTACAGACCAGAAGCGGTCTTCTGCTCGGCCTCGTCGGGCTTGACCAGAACACGATCTGCAAGCGGCTTCAAAGACGACATGCTTGTCTCCTCCTTTTTGGGCCGCGCGGTTATGCCACGCGAATTAACCCTTTTTGTTTGCGTACGCGTTGAATGGTACCCACGAATGACGGGTTATACAACACGGAGTCAAAAAATCTTATTTTTTGGCACTTAGATTTTCTGAATGCCGGGGGATAACTTGTGCGCGGCTCCCGTGTGGCTCCGGAGGGGCGGGGCATAAGGTTTCCTGCTCGGGCAGTCCTGCTCGCACGAAGGCCACATTAAGTGGCCTTCGGCTCGTGCGGAACTCGCGATAAACCTTATGCCCCGCCCCTCCGGAGCCACACGGGAGCTGGGATAACTTATTCGGGCCCGGCATTCAGAAAAGTCAGTGCAGCAAAATGGCGATGCGGATGGGGCTAGCGCTCGTAGATGAGGTTGCCGGATAGGTAGGTGGCTTGGATTTTGGTAGCTTGGAGCTCTTGGGGGTCGATGGTAAGCGGATTTTGGTCCAGGACTACCAGGTCGGCGTATTTGCCGGGTTCTAGGCTGCCGAGGTTTTGCTCGTCGCCTGCTGCGTAGGCGCTGCCCAGGGTGTAGTTGCGCAGGGCCGTTGCCGCGTCGATGCGCTCGCTGGGGAGCCAGCCGCCCTCGGGCCAGTGGCTGCGGGGGTCTTGGCGCGTGATGGCTGTATAGAGTACGTTCATGCTGGTGACGGCCGTAATAGGGCTGTCGGTGCCGAAGGCCTGGCGGATGCCGCGCTGCTTATAGGTCGCAAACGGCCACATGATGCGGCTGCGTTCCAGACCCAGGTCGCGCTCGGGACCGCCCGGATCGAGCGTGATGTGGCAGGGCTGGCTCGAGGCGATCACGTTGAGCTTGCGTAGGCGGTCGATGTCCTCGGGCAGGAGGTTCTCCAAATGCTCCAGGGTGTTATGGCCGCGCTGGGGCAGGCCGTAGAGCTCTGCGGCCTCCTCAAAGATATCGAGTGCGGCATGGATGGCGCCGTCGCCGATGACGTGGATGCGCACGGTATGGCCGCGCTCCGCCGCCGCAAGGACCAGTTTGCGCATACGCTCGGCAGGAACCGTCAGGCGGCCCTGGTCGCCAGGGAAACGCGGATTGGTGTAGGGCTCGGTGAGATACGCCGTGTGTTCACTCGACACACCGTCGAAAAACTGTTTGAAGCCCGGCGCCGAGAGCAGTGCGTTGTTGGCATAGCGTGCCTGCAGCTCTTCCAGGCGCGATTGGTCGTCCAGCAGCGTGGGGAATAGATGGGCACGGATGCCCAGCTTGCCGGCAGTCTGCAGCTTGTCGTAAACGTCGTCGCGGATAAAGTCGCAGCCCGGCATGGGCATGAGCGACATATCGCAGATTGAGGTGATGCCTTGCTCGGCCATACGCTTCATCTGGTCGGCGTAAGCGCTCGCGATGCGGTCCTCGCCCAGCCACTCCAGGCAGCGCGGCAGCAGCTGCATAGCAGCTGCCTCGTGAGCGATACCCGTAAGCTCACTGTTTGAGTCTTTGTCGTAACTGCCACCCGCCGGTGGCTCGCTGTCGCGCGTGACGCCGAGCGCTTCGAGCGCACGGCTGTTGAGCCATAGGGTATGACCGTCGCCCGAATACATAACGCAGGGGCGATCGGGGAAGGCGGCGTCGAGGGAGGCCTTGGTGGGGTGCTCGGGCGGATCCCAGCGGTAATCGCGCCAGCCCTGGGTCACGACCCAGGCGTCATCGGGCAGACCTTGGGAAAACTCGAGCGCATGCTGCACCAATGCCGCCTCGGACGTACCCATATCCATGAGCATGTAGGGCGAGGAGCCGACCGAAGTATGGAAGAAATGCAGGTGCGCATCGTGGAAGCCGGGGCAAATGAATTGCTCGCCGTAGTCGACAACCGGCGTGGCGGCAGGGGCGGCGGCAATCACGTCATCGGGCGCGCCGACTGCGACGATGCGATCGCCCGCAATGGCAATCGCCAGCTCACGGGCGGTATCGATGCCATCACGGGCGGTAAAGACGTTCTTGGAGCGGATAATCCGATCGATATGCTGCATGGGCATCCCCATCTCTGGCAGGTAATTCAACACCCCCGAGTGTACTCCCCCACTCTTGTTACAAAACCCCAAGCGGCAAACGGCAACTTTGCCACGCCAAGTGGCAGGTGGCATACTTGGATAAGCCTGTACGATTTTGCGATAAAACCAGCAAGGAGCAAATCGACTATGACGAAGACCAAGGCACAGCAGATTATGGCGGCAACCGAGGTTCGCGCGGCAGATGACGTCACCGCGGCCATCCAGGACATCGCTGCCGAGTTTGAGCCCTACATCATCAAGCAGCGCCGGCACTTCCATAAGCACCCGGAGCTGAGCCTTGCCGAGGAGCGCACGACCTCCGACATCGCCAATCAGCTCGACGCCATGAATATCCCCTACGAGCGCCCGCTCAAGACCGGCTTGGTGGCAACGCTTCGCGGCACCGCGCCTGATGCCTACCGCGAGGACGGCACGCCGCGTCGCCGCATCCTGCTGCGCGCCGACATCGACGCCCTTCCCGTCACCGAGCAGACCGGTGAGGAGTTCGCCAGCGTCAACGAGGGCTGCATGCACGCCTGCGGTCACGACTGCCACATCGCCATGATGCTCGGCACGCTGCAGATCCTGCGCCACATGACTGATGACATTCACGGCGAGATCCGTATCGTATTCCAGCCCAGCGAGGAAAACGGCCAGGGCGCCAAGCTCATGATCGGCACCGGCGTGCTCGATGGCGTCAACGGCGCCTACGCCGCACACATCTGGAGCGAGGTCGACGCCGGCACCGTGAGCTGCGAGCCCGGCCCGCGTATGGCAAACACCGACTGGTTCCGCATCGACGTCCGCGGAACCTCGTGCCATGGCGCCATGCCCCAGCGCGGCCACGACGCTGTTATGGTTACCGCCGAGATCGTCAACGCCCTGCAGACCATCGTCTCGCGCGAGATCAGCCCCTACGAGCCCGCCGTCATCACCGTCGGCGAGCTGCACGGCGGCACGGCGCGCAACGTTATCGCCGGTACGGCCTACCTTGCCGGTACGGTACGCACCTATGGCGACAAGACGCATGAGGAGATGCCCGAGCTTATGCGCCGCATCGTGGAGCACACCGCGGCAGCCCTGGGCGCCGAGGCCGAGCTTACCGATTACACCATCGCCAACTACAAGGTCGAAAACGATGCCGCCTCGAGCGAGCGCTGCCGCCAAGCTGTGCTCAAGTGCTTGGGCCCCGCGGGCGAGGGCCATTACCGCGGCACGCTTTCGGGCGAGGACTTCTCGGAGTACCTGCGTCGCGTGCCAGGCGTGCTCGCCTTTGTGGGCGCGCGCAATCCCCAGATCGGCGCCACCTATGCCCAGCACTCCTGCTTCTACAAGATCGACGAGAGCGTGCTCGCCAAGGGTTCCATGGTAGCCGCCCAGTATGCCATCGACTTTTTGGCCGAGCCCACGCAAGAAGAGCTCGACGGCCCCACCATCGCCGCGGTCGCCGAGACCAACCCCGACCTGGCCGCCAAGCTGCGCTCTGCCAAGGCGACGGCCGCCGAGGCCCGCGACGCCGTGCACGACGCCCGCACTGCCCGCCATGCCGCCATCAAGGGCATTCACGATGCCCGCGCCGCCGCTCGCCACGAAGAGAAGCACGACGAGTAATCGTCGCGCATCCACAACCATCTGGCTATAACAAAGTGGGGGCGAACGTTATTCCAGCGTTCGCCCCTACTTATGTTTCGCCAGCATTTTCGAACCCATCCCCCATCACGACAGGTGAGTGCGCAGGAAGGTGAGCCATCGTGGTTGTTCGAGGTGGATGATATCGGTGGGAACTCCGGCGGGAGCGTGACCGCCAAAGAGCAGGCCCGCGTCTGCCGGGTTGATAAGGCGCACGATCCAAACGACGACGACCAGCACGCACAGGACTGCGATTGCGATATCGATGCCGTGCTTTGCCTTGCCCGACGTCGTCTCATCGCGCACAAATGCAAGCACAAACGCAAGCGGCACCACCCAAAACAGCGGATGGTAGGCAATTGCCGCCGCAAAGTCGAGTCGCAGCGCCGCCAGCCAGGCCCTCGTCATACCACATCCCGGACAGGGAATGCCCGTCATCAGGCGAAAGACGCAGCCGATGTCGAGCAGGTAGAGCGCAAGCCAGGCGATTAAGAGGACGCCGATGCAAGAAAAGGCGCGGCGAATAAGCTCCGCCGCGCCCTTATGTTCCCGAGGGTTGCTCACGATGCCTTAATCGTTAGGCACGCACGCCGAGACGGGTGTTGTAGACCGTAGCCATGGCGTTGGTGTTCTTGATGATGATATTCATGGCAAAGATGGGACCAAGGCCGCACAGGAGCGCACCGACAATCTGCCACATAAGAATGGTGGTGCCGTTCTCCTGGAACACCAGGCCATAGCGAGGAGCGTTGGCCTGCAGGCGGTTACCGATCTTATAGTACCAGTAGAGGGCATAGAAACCGCAGGTCACAAACGACAGCAAGATGAATGCGGCAATGCCCGGCGTGGAATCGCCATCCTCCTGGCACATGGTATTGATGTCGCGAGCCAGGCAGTAGAGGAAGTAATACGAATAGATGCCGCAGGTCACGATAGAAAGCAGGAGCCAGCCAATCAAGCTACGGTCGCTCTTTACAGGCCCATAGCCCATCGGAGCTGCAGCAGGCTGCTGGGCGTACTGACCGGTGTACTGCTGCTGATTCGCGTACTGCTGGGGCTGCGGCTGAGGCTGAACGGCCTGAACCGGAGTGGGCTGAATCTGCGTGGGCTGAGGCGCGGGCTGCGGCTGAGGAGCCGGCTGGGGCGCAGGCTGAGGAGCAGCAGGGGCGGCACCGATAGGAGATCCGCAAACCGGGCAGAACTTGGCATCGTCCGAAAGGGGCGATCCGCAACTAGGACAAAACATAAGCCTCTCCTTTTCCCAAGGCGTTACACGCCTTCAAACCTTACACGTCTATGCTCTCAACAATAGCCGCGACGTTGTTGCGCAACATTGACCAATTTCCGAGAAATTATTCTGCAACCGTTTTCCCAGGCATTTTCTTGCTTTCGCAGTAGAAAAAGGCACCCCGGGCTCAGTTGCCCAGGGCGCCTCGACCGACTATTCGGTTTGATTGTTTTCGGCAGCAGGATTATCGCCCGACTCATCCGCCGGCGTGGCAACGGCATTCCAATCGGGTTCTGCAGGCGTCGCCTCGGGCGCGGGGGCCGGTGCCGGGGCAGACGACGGCGCGGGCGACGTTGCAGGCTCGGGCACAGGTGCCGGCTCAGGCGCAGACTCGGGCACGGGCTCGGGCTCGGGCGCAGGTGCCGGCGAAGCATCCGGAGCGCTGTAACCCGAAGGAGCGGACTTCTTCTCAAACGGCAACACAAAAGTCAGGACGTCATCCTTGTCCTCGTCGGCCCACTCGCTTGCATAACGCGCAACCCAATAGCCAACGGCACGATGCTTGAGCATGTTGCCAAAAACCGTGAGGAATACCGTGACAAACGCCGTCAGCACCAAGAACAATACGAGCGTAATGCCACCGCCGGTAACAAGCGCCTCAATAGCCGTAGGACGGTAGTAGTAGCTATACATACCGACAGAGGCAATGGTGCCAAAGACGAGCGTCAGGATCCATGTGATAACGTTGGCGACCAGACCCGTCAAAAACTCGGGAAGGAACGATGCGCAGAACAGCTTGGTCTTATTGTTCTTAAAGGCCGCCCAGACCTTATCGAGCGAAAACGCGCTCTCGACGCGACCGGTCACCGCAAAGTGCATCACGGCGATGTCGGCGAACATAGTAAAGAAGACACCCAGGACCGCCGTGGCAATCATAGCCAGAACAAACAGGCCCAGCGAGCCAAACAGAGCGGCCTCAAGCGCATAGGAGCCGTAATAAGAGTACGCACCCGCGGCACCAATTACCACGCTCTCCACCAGCGAAAGCGCTACACCAATAACGGGAATAGCCGCGATAACCTTGAGCACGCTCGAAATAACGCCCGAAAAGACGCCAAGGCCAAACGACGTGGAACGCATCAACGGACGATCCATGCCGTCATCGACCTTGAGCGACAGGTCGCGACCCCATTCGATGCCAAAGCCAGAACCGCACGCGCTTGCCACACAGGCAGCCAAAAAGCCGAAGGCAGCCGCGATACCGCCGATAACGGGAATGAAGAGCACGAGCACCGACACGACACAGATGAGCGCCGGCAAAAAGGCAATCTGGCACACGCGCTGCAGCACGCCCGGCGTCTTGGTCATGTCTTCAAACGCCTGAGCTACACAGCCCTTGGGCACGTTCACGTTAGGCTGAGGAACAAACTGCTGAGGCTGAGGCTGCCCCTGAGGAGCAGAGGTTGCAGCACCGGCATTAGGAGCGCCACACGCGCCACAGAACTTGTCGTTATCGCCCATGGGGGCGCCACACTGCGAACAGAACATCGAAATCATCCCTTCGTATCTAGAGCAAATCACCTGGATCGCAAACGATGTCTTTGGCAACATTATTGCCCAATGTGGGGACAAATACTCCAAGATGACCGATTTGCAACGCAGGTGGCTTTATTCAATGATTCGAAGCGCGCACCCGGACTAGTTCGTGCCGCGGAAGCCCTTGCCGACGATCTCGGAGCTGTCGACGATGGTGATGAAGGCGTCGGGGTCAATCTCGCGGGTATAGCGACGCAGCTGCACGGCCTCACGACGGCTCAGCACGCTCATAATCACCGTGACGCACTTGCCCGAGAAGGCGCCGTAGCCACGGCTGATCGTTGCCGTGCGGTTGAGATGCTTGACGATAAACTCCTCGACTTTGCGCGGTTCGGCGCAAATAATCGTACAGACCTTGCGCAGATGAATGCTCTCGATGGCCTTATCGACGACGAGCGTCTTGGCAAACAGGCCAAGCACGCAGTACAGGCCGACGCGCGGGCCATACAGAAAAGCGGCGATGGTCACGATGCCGATATCGACCAGCAGCAGGGCGCGGCCAATCTCGAGCGTGGTGCGGCGCTTGAGGATCATGGCAAGGATGTCGGTGCCGCCCGTCGAGGCGCCGATGTCAAAGACAATAGCGCTGCCCAACGCCGGCAAGATGACGGCAAAGCACAGGTCAAGCCACATGTCGCCTGTGAGCGAAACATCGGTGGGAATAAAGAGCTCGAACAACGAAACATAGGCCGAAAGCGCAAACGAGGCAAAGACGCTCCAAAGGATTGCCTTGCGCTCCAAAAAGATAAAACCAAGGATGACCAGGACCGCGTTGATAATCCACATAAAGACGCCGACGGGCAGAGTCGGGAACAGCGTGGAAAGAATGACCGACACGCCCGAGGTGCCGCCGAAGGCAAAGTGATTGGGAGTTTTAAAGGCAACGATGGCGAACGCCGTGAGGATCAGGCCCAAGTTGAGCTCGGCAAAAAAGCGCGGAAAGCCTGGCTCCTGGCTGCGCTTGCGGCCGGCGCGCTCGCCACGTTCGATATCCTCGCGACCGACAACGCGCTCCATCGGCACCACCGGAGGACGATGCACCTCCTCGGCGGCACGCGACGCCGCCTCTGCCGCAGCGGCCTCAATCGCCCATGCTTTGCTTTCGGTCTCGTGTTCGTCGGCCATTACGGCAACCCCTCGTTAACAATTTGGAAACAATGCGCCCATTAGGGTAACGCGGAACACGAAGATTGCAACCCTTAGTTAGACGAGCGGCATGGCTGCATCGAGGGCATACAGAAAACGACCGACCGCGCTTTTGCTTGCGCGGCCGGCCGTTTGACGTTTTCGCAGATAAAACCTGCCAAAACAAACCTGTCCCTTTTTGGTAGGTTACTCGTGCTGGCTGGTGCGGTGCTCGTACTCCTCGGGGGTGATGACATCCTCGATGCGCAGGTTGACGCCCGCCACCTCAAGGCCGGTCATCGCGGCCAGGCGCTCGGTGACACGCGCCTTAACGTCGTCAAAGATCGCAGGCGCATAGGCGCCGTACTCGATGATGACCGAGATGTTGACGACCACGCGGTTGTCGTCGGTGACCTCGACCGTCACGCCCTTGGTCAGGTTCTCGGCACCAAACTGCTCCTGCACAAAGTGCATGAGGTTGCCCTTCATGCCCAACACGTGCGGCACCTCGCGGGTTGCCATGGCGACGATTTTCTCAATCACGCCGTTGGAATAGGTCAGCGAGTCCTCGGACTCGTCCGCCTCCTCATCGTCCTCGTCCGTCTCGTCTTCAGACTCAACCTCGACGAGCGCCTCATCCTCGAGCGTCGCGTCCTCGGCCTCGACGACGGCCTCGTTCGCCTCGAGCTCGGTATCGGCCACATCGACCTTCGTATTAAAAGCCATGGTTCCTCCTTATGCCTGCCGCGGATGCGACAGTCGAATACGTATTAGCGGCCGCTAAACAGACGGCCGAAGAAGTTGACGATACCGTTTTCGCCGTCGCGAATCTGACCGATCACGGCGCCGATCAGCACAAAGAATGCGATGACGAGCGTGTCCCACAGGCCCAACGTAAG
>CAKTUC010000019.1 GCA_934617135.1 uncultured Collinsella sp.
TCGACGACCTCGCAGACCGTGTTGACCAGCTCGGAGCAGTCAGTAAAGTGGCCCTTATCGTTGAGGGCCTCGCAATCCTGAACACGCCAATAGCCATCGGTGTGCGTGATGTAGTACTCGTGATCGTTAATCGTCACGAAAGCGCGCGTCTTGGAACGCAGCAGCTTCAGAAATCCTTCGAAGTCGGTCTCGACGACATCTCCAGCCTGGAACATGATGTTACCTCCTGGCCCGGCGCCACCATGGCGCGTTGATAAACGTTGGTACTCCTTTAGTAAAACCTTTATCAGAGCTTATGCGCGCATCATTTAGGCAAGTGGTAAAAAACCGCAGGGTAGACGGGATAAAACGTTTAATCATCCCACCGGTTTGTCACATTCTGGCTGAAGTTTTATGCAAACCAACTATTCCTATTGGTAACTATCGCTTTTTGAATATCACGCGCGATTACAGTTTTGGCTCGACGGGTAAGAACGGGGCATCTAAATCCAACGTCAGGAGGACACATGGAGACCATCGAAGCGCTCATCCATCGCCGCAGCTGCCGCAAATACAGTAATCGTCCCGTCGAGGCCGAAAAGCTTGCACGCATTATCGAGGCCGGACAGTACGCACCCAGTGGCATGGGGCGCCAGCCGGTGACCTTTGTCGCCGTTACCGACCCCACGACCGTCGAGCGCCTCTCGCAGCTCAACGCCCAGGTCATGGGCAGCGACGGCGATCCCTTCTACGGCGCCAAGACCGTTGTCGTAGTGCTGGTCGACCGCAGCGTGCCCACACATGTGGAAGATGGCTCGCTCGCCATGGGCAACCTGCTTAACGCCGCCTATGCATTGGGTGTCGATTCGTGCTGGATCCACCGCGCGCACGAGGTCTTTGACTCGCCCGAGGGCTTGGAGCTGCTGGCCAGCTGGGGCCTGCCCGCCGACGGCAGCCTGCGCGGCGTGGGCAACTGCATCTTGGGCTACGCCGAAGACACGCTCCCCGATGCCAAACCCCGCCGAGACAATGTGGTATACGTGAAGTAGTGCAGGAGTGTCCCCAACTGCCGACAGAAAAGGAACGTCCCTAACTGCCGACGACGCCGATGTTTTGGCAACGCCAGCGAGCGAGCCGCATTTGCGCCAAGGTGACGTGAAACGAAAGGGCGCTGACCTTCTGGTCGCGCCCTTGAAGTTGAACGTCAGATTGGCGTGAATGCGGCTCGCGCAGCGTCGGCAGGGCCGCCGTTCGGTAGAACGGCGGAACCAATTAGTTAATAGGGTGGTAGAAAGTATCGACGACTGTTTGCTTTACGTTGTCCTGGTCCAGGTAGAACTCGGCGAAGGTGTCGCCCTGCTGCATGGTGCCCTGCAGCGTCACGACATCAAATGAAGTCAGGCCGTTCTCGAGCATCGTGGTCGCCAGATAGCTGAACTCATCGAGACCCAAATTGGTCCACGTATAGTCGCCCATGGCCCGATACAGGCTGATGAGCATGGCAGGGTCGCTCTTAGCACTGCTGAGCACCTTCGATGCAAACGCCTGCACGTAGCTCACCTGGCGCGCCGTACGATCCAGCGAAGACGTCAAATTCGTCGTATCGCGCCACTGCACATACTTTTCGGCCGTTTTGCCAAACAGCGTGGTCTCCTGACCCTCGACAACCGAGGTGCCCGGCACGCTCTGCGTAGGCACGAGCGTCACGCCGCCGATAGAATCGTTAATGGGAGCCACGCCCTCGATATTGAGCGTGTAGTAATAGTCGACCGGAATGTTGTCGAGCACGCGCGAGGCAGCGGCGGCCGTCAATGCCGATGAGTTGTCGCCATCGGTGCCATAGGCAAACTGCAAGCACAGCTGCTCGGTCACCTGGCCGGCAAACGAACCATTGGAATACGTATCTACGGCAACCATGCTGTCTCGCGGGATGATAATGCCGCGGGCCTCACCCGTGTCGGTATTAAGCGCTACGACCATCACGGTATCGGACTGGCCCTTCTGGGTGCCGTCATCGTTATTGCGGCCATCAAAGCCGATAAACGCCACCGTGGCCATATGCTTGTTGAGCGCATACTTCTTGCCGTTATAGGTAATGGTATCGCCCTTGGCCTTAATGACCTTTTCGGTCTTTTCCTCAATCTTCTTTTTGCCTTGGTTCACGCTGTGATTCACAAAGCCCCAGCCGGCAGCAGCAATCGCACCAATCACGAGCAGCACGATCAGCAGCGTGCGGATACGGCGGCGGCGCTTGATGCGCTTAATCGACTCTTTGGAGCGTCGACGACGCTGAGGTGCCGCTTCATCAAGCGAAGGCCACTCTACCTCATCAACAGGCTGCGCCGCAGCTTCATCGGTCTTTGCCGATGCGTCGGACGGAGCCTCGGCCTTGCTCTGGGATTTTTCGTCAGGTTGAGGCGTCGGAGCGCCTTTGGTCTCCCATTGAGGCTCGACAGGCTCTGCCACATCCTGAACCTGCTGCTCGGGATTGTTTACTTGATTTTCGTCGGGATCCACCGCATCGATAAAGTGCTTGCCACGGGGGTTCATGACTATTTTGTCTCCTGGTCGTTTGTTAACACACCACTAACAATATAGCGCGAGTTGCCCTGCGAGCTATCGAGCATGCAGGTGCTCAACTGCACAATCTTACTATCTGCATCAAGTGTCACGCCGTCACGTACATTTTTGAGCAATGCGTCCGGATTACAGACCGAATTAAAGTAGTCCTGGCGCACGGCAGGGTCGGCAAAGTTAAACGAATTGAGAATGTGGCGGTCGTCATATTGATAGGCCGAGACAATCTTGTACGTCAGAATATGGCCCGGCGTGTAGATATAGAATTCGCCGTTCTCGTTAAAGAAGTTCGCGTCCTCAAAGTTATGCAAGTTGTGGAACACGCCGCCGTTCACGTGGCCGTAGATCACCGTGACGGGATCGCTAAAGTCGCGCGCGTTTGCCATCTGGCTAAACGCCGTGCCGTAGGGGTCGTACTTGCCGTCCTTGTCGTGGTCCAGATAAAACAGGTCGTCCGTCGTGCTCTGCAGCAAAGGCGTGTTGATATCCGCACCCGGAATGTAGAGCCACGCATAGATATCGGCATTCTCTTGAATGAGCGGAGCAAAGTCGATGGGGTTGTCCGGCAGCTCCTTGCCCTTTGATTCGACCTTCGTGGCGGGCTTGCCTGTTGCACTCATCTCCTCGGCGCGCTGCTGCTCTAGATGATTCATATAGAGCACGTAGCCGCCGCAGCCGACTGCGACCAGTAACAACACTACGAAAACGCCCCTGAGTATCGTGGCGCGACGCTTTTTGTCCGAGTCGCCCATATGCTTAGCTTCCATATGCTTGCCCTGCGGCTGCTGTGCCATGGTGTTCCCTTACCCTGTAAATCGGCTAAAAAAAGGACCCGCACAAGTACGGGTCCTCAAATCTTACGGTTGAAACCGTGTGTGTGCTAGTTGTTCTTGCGAAGAGCAACAAAAGCGCAGGCAGCGCCAGCAGCGGCGACAGCAGCCACAGCGGCAACAGCGGTGGTGTTCACACCGGTAGCCGGGGACTTAGCACCGTTGTCGGTGGTAGCAGCGCCAGCAGCGGTCTTCTCAGCCACGATGGTGTAGGTGGAGAGCTTGGTGACCTTAAAGGTAACATTGCCGTTGTTGTCGGCAGTGAGGTTCAGGGTCTCCTTGCTACCGTCGTTGTGCTGGACATAGACGGTAACCTTGGCGTTGGCGTAAGCCTTGCCAAGGGTGAAGGTGACGGTCAGCGGGTTGGACTCAGAAACAGTGCCCTCGACGGTCTCGGTGATCTCAAAGGAAGCGACCACGTTGGCGCCGGCAGGGGTGCCCTCGGCGTTCTTGGTGGTGGAAACAACCTTGACGTTAGCGTTGTTAACGCTGGCGGTCACGTTGTTGGCGCCGGTGGCGGTGGTGTTGGCAGGGCTCGGGGCGGCGAAAGCAGCCACGGGCAGAGCCAGGGCAAGAGCGAGAACGCTCAGTGCTGCCATGAATCTCTTCTTCATGTTAGGTACTCCTCAACTTGCAGCTTGTGGACCTTTAAGTGCCTAGTAGTATAGCCCTTTTTTGTAAATTGTGACTAATGAGTTCTATATGAAACAACATTACTGCTTTTTTGCTCACTCATTGGTCCCAAACAGCGACTTAGTGTGATGATTCTGTGACTTATTGGCCTTGCGTTACGGGCGTGACCTGCGAACCCACGCCATTTACACTGGTTTCGCTAACCTCGCTGTCCGTATCCTCGCCCTTTTGGGCATCGGCGATCGTTGCGGCAGCGGCAACAATACCGCGCTGAGGCGCCACGCCCGTCTGGGCCTGAGCGCCCTCGACAAGCTCCGTGCCGGGGTGCGCGAGCTCGGCAGACTTGAGCATCGCGCTCAAATCGACCCCGCCGCCAGCGTAGCCGAGCGCCGCGAGCGCGATCACAATGACGGCGACGACAACCGCAATAGGCACGTAGCGATGCCATCCCGCCGGATTGAGCCCGCTGCGACGAGCCGCGCCGCGGCTGATATAGCCGAGCGTTCCATCGTGCTTGAGCTTAGAGCCCACCACGCGCTTGCGCCCCCACAGCGACGACTCGGCCTGCATGGCCAGGCGGGCACTTGCCGAAGGGTAGCCGTATTTGGTGCGCTTGAACGATCCGTCGAATCCCGACGCGTGTTTGCCCCACGTCCGGGACGTCGTGCGGCGGTTGACCGGAGCCGTGCTCCGTCTAGTCCGGTTTGGTTTTGAAGTCTCCGCCATACGCCCCCGCACGCCGTAACACAATCGAAACATTACTGCTTTGGACTGTAGCACACACGTCGCATGCGGTCACGGGCACCTCGCCTAACGGTCACCGTCCTTCAGCAAGCGCCACAGGGTCGTGCGGCTTATGCCCAGCACCTCGGCAGCACGGGTCCGGTTGCCCTGAAGGTGGTCTACGACCAGCCGCGCAATGTCGCGCTCGGTATCGGCAAGCGGGCGCAAGATATACAAGTCGCTGTCGAGCGTCGGAGCGCCAAAGGTTGCGGTTTTGATGACGCCCTCCTGGGCGAGCACCTCCTCCGCCACCGTACGCTTCGCCACACCCGACCCTACTAATATATAGAGTCGTTCCGAGACCTCGCGAAGCTGCAGATAGTTACGTGGCCAGCGATAGCAGTTGAGCGTCGAGGCGGCCTCCTCGGACATACTCGGAGCGGCAGTTCCAAAGACATCTGACAGATATGACAAATACTGCACGACCTTTTTCGATGCGCCACCCTGCTCGGCAATCGCAGGCGCCACACTTACCGCGCAGGCCAGGCGCTCGGTTACAAAAGCGGCCTGATCGCTTTCGCCACCGCCCGGCATATCGTTTGCCGTCAGCACCGCATGGCAACGCGCAGCCAGCGCCGTATCGGTCATCGTAGAGACAAGCTCGCGCAGGCGCTGGGGCGGAAGGGCATGCCAGCCGCCGATGCATAGGGTCAGCCCCGTTTGAAACAGCGGCGATTCTGAACTCTTGAGTAGATGGCGCCAGCCGCGGTCCGTGAGCTCATCGAGCGCCACGGAAACAAAGGGCTCGTCAGCGAACGGCCCATCCAGATAGAGGCGTTTTGCAATCTCGGACTGGCCGGCACCCAGCTCGCCCTCGAGCATAAGGGGCACGCCGTGGGCATAGCTTTCGCAGACGGGACCGGCGACCGCAGCGGCGCCCTCGACAATGCCGTACGTGCTTGCCTCGTAGCGCGCCTCGACCTCATCGGCGTTGAGCCACTCAATACCCGCATGCGCCGCCGCGCCGTGGACCTCGCGGACCACGACCACCCAAAGCGCGCCGTATTCCTTGGCGACCGGACGTACCGTGAGACTCAGGCGCATTCCAGCATGCCCCATCACCAGGCGCACGCCATCGCCCACGCGCCCCAGACGCTCGGCAACAAATGACGCGACATCTTGCTCGAGTGCGGTATCGTCCATGGTCGATATCACGACGCATCCATGCCCATCAATCGCCAACGCCGAGGCCCCGGCAGCAGCCAGGGCCTCGATCAAGATTTGCAGTTTGGCGTCGCTGTCCATGTCGCGCTTCTGCCTTCCGCACCGCGCCGCCACCGGCGGGCGCACAGCCGAGTGTTTCAAAATTGAACGATATTGCTCACCAAACACTATAGGGCAGAAGGCACCGTCCTGCGAGTATAGGTGTTGCCCCGCATCGCCATCCTGGCGGGGCGATAAGAGCTCTTCGGGACTTATAAACCTGCGGACAAGCCATACCCGCAAGAGCTCCTATCGCTCCACCGCAGGCGCGGGGGCGAACATGCAGCGCGCTACGACGGGCGAATCGTTACCAGATTCCCAACACGTGCTGCATTCCAAGGCTCATGCACGCAATGCCAATCCAGCAGCAAAAGCCCAGCGCAATGGGCTTGCCGCCCTTTTTGACCAGCTCGACGATATCGGTATTAAAGCCAATAGCCGCCATGGCCATCACGATAAAGAACTTCGACAGCTCCTTGATGGGCGCCGTGATGGACACGGGAAGCTGAAACACCGTGGTGACCACGCTCGCCAGCACAAAGAACAGCACGAACATGGGGAACGCGCGCTTAAGCGAGAACGTGCTTTTGGCGTCGCCGCCGGCCTTGCGCGCCAGATGCATCTGCCAGCAAGCAAGCGCCAGCGTGATGGGAATGATGGCCAGTGTCCTGGTGAGCTTAACCACCGTGGCGCTCTCAAGCACATTGGCGCCGGGATGCATGCTGTCCCAAGCGCTCGCCGCAGCCGTTACGGACGAGGTGTCGTTGATGGCGGTACCGGCAAACAGGCCAAAGCCCTCGTTGGTCAGGCCAAGCATGCCGCCGAGCGTCGGAAACACGAGCGCCGCGATAACGTTAAACAGAAAGATGACCGAGATGGCCTGGGCGATTTCGCGATCGTCGGCATCGATGACGGGCGCGGTCGCGGCAATGGCGGAACCGCCGCAAATCGACGAACCCACGCCCACGAGCGTCGCAATCTTACTCGGAACCTTCATGACACGGCAGAGCACAAAAGCGATGACAAGCGAGGTCGAGATCGTCGCCACGATAATCGGCAGCGACTGGGCACCCTTGGACAGAATCTGTGAGAGGTTCATACCAAAGCCAAGCAGGATGACCGCATACTGCAGGATCTTTTTGGATGTATAGGTGACGCCGGCAGCGAGCGGTTCGCGACGATCCTTGGGAAAGGCGAGCGCCAGAACCATGCCGATGAGGATGGCAAATACCGGCCCGCCGACCACCTCAACCCGTTTGCCGAGCAACGTTGCGGGGATGGCGATGACCAGGCAAAACAGGACGCCTTTCCAGCGCTCGCGTGCGGCATGAGCCAATTGCATAGAGGATTCCTTCTTTCAGTCTGTTTTTTGCGACGGTTCATGATACGGCAACGAGCGGGGCACAGCGCTGCAAATGTTTCCATCGGGTAATTGAATTACCCACCGCGGAGAGCTGATTCGCGGCATAATAAACAACTGACATATGAGTGTGATACAACGGCAGTGAGGCGCTATGGAAGATTCGATGCACATCGGCGAGCAGGAAACGAGCCTACAGGACCAGTCCTATCACACCATTCGGCGCAAGATTGTCTACCTGGATTACAAGCCGGGCGAAAAACTCGGCGTCAAACAGCTTTGCGATGACCTTGATATGGGTCGCACGCCCGTGCGTGAGGCGCTGGTGCGCTTGGCGCAGGAAGGCCTGGTGCGCACCGTGCCCCAGAGCGGCACCTATGTCTCACCCATCAACCTCACCCTTGCCGAAAGCGCCTGCTACATTCGCGAGCACCTGGAAAAACAGGTAATTGTGGAGTGCTGCGCCCGCGCCACGTCGGCCGGCATCGAGCAGCTCGACCGCGCCATCGCGCTGCAGGAAAAGGCCATGGCCGAGGATGACCGCATCGGCTTCTTTTTGAGTGACAACCTCATGCATCACATGATTTTTAGCATTGCATGCCGCAGCACCGTGTGGTCTTGGCTCGAGGCAACCAACGCCGACCTGGAGCGCTTCCGCTGGCTGCGCGCCGCCACGCAGGTTCTGGACAATCAGGACATCGTAAACGAGCACAAGAAGATCCGCCGTGCCATCGCCGGTCGCGATCCCATCGAGGCGAGCTTTTTGGTGAGCAAGCACCTGCACATGATGTTCCGTAACCAAACCGAGGTCCTTGACCAGTTCCCCGAGTACTTCGAAACCAGCAAGCTCCGCTAACCTGCCAAAACCACCACAAAGGTGACAGGCACCTTTGTGGTGGTTTCTCCGCACAAAAAGGCCCGGCTCCGTCTGATGCGGAGCCGGGCCTTGGTCGTTAGAACGTGCCAACAAAGGAAAACTCGATGCCAGTCACCAACAGCGAGCGAGCTGCATTTGCGCCAAGGTGGCGTGAAATGAGAGGGCGCTGACCTCTTGGTCGCGCCCTCGAAATTGAACGTCAGATTGGCGTGAATGCAGCCCGCGCAGCGTCAGCAAGGCCGTCGTTCGTTAGAACGACGGAACGAACTATTCGACTGTAACGCTTTTCGCCAGGTTACGAGGCTGGTCGACGTCGCAGCCGCGCAAGATGGCGACCTCGCGGGCGAGCAGCTGCAGCGGGACGCTCGCCGTGATGGGGCTAAAGACGTCGCGGACGGCCGGCACGCGGATGATGCAGTCGGCGATCTTGTTGATCTCCTCGTCGCCCTCGGTGGCAACGACGATGACCTTGGCGCCACGCGCCTTGCACTCCATAAGGTTCGACACGGTCTTGTCGTAGGTGGCGCTCTTGGTGGCCACGGCGATGACGGGGAAGCCCGGATCGATCAGCGCGATGGGGCCGTGCTTCATCTCGCCGGCGGCATATGCCTCGGCGTGCAGGTAGCTGACCTCCTTGAGCTTGAGTGCACCCTCGTAGGAGATGGCGGCGCCCATGCCGCGGCCCACGAACAGCGCCGACTGCGCGTCCTTGCAAAGCAGGGCGGCCTCGTGCACGGCCTCGGTCTGCGTGTCCAGAATCCACTGGATCTGCTCGGCCGTATCGGAAAGCTCGCGGAACATCATGCGCGTCTGCTTGGTGGTCAGACGGTACTTGACCTGCGCCAGCAGCAGAGCCAGCAGCGTGAGGCTCACGACCTGGCCGATGAAGCTTTTGGTCGAGGCGACCGCGATCTCCTTGTTGGCCTTGGTGTAGATGACGCCGTCGCTCTCGCGCGCCACGGGGCTGCCCACCACGTTGGTGATGCCGAAGACCTTTGCGCCCTTGATACGCGCGTCGCGGATGGCGGCGAGGGTGTCGGCGGTCTCGCCCGACTGGGACACGGCAACGACGAGCGTCGTCGGCGTGATGATGGGATTGCGATAGCGGAACTCGCTGGCCGCCTCAACCTCGGTCGGGATGCGAGCCCAGCCCTCAATAAGGTTCTTGGCGATGAGGCCGGCGTGGTAGCTGGTACCGCAGGCGATGACGTAGACACGGTCGATGTCGTTGAGCTCCTCGAGCGAAAGGCCCAGCTCGTCGATGTCGAGCTCGCCGGCAGGCGTCATACGGCCGACCAGCGTGTCGCGCACGACGCGCGGCTGCTCGTGGATCTCCTTGAGCATAAAGTCGGGATAGCCGCCCTTTTCGGCCATATCCAGATCCCAGTCGATGTGGGTGACCTTGGGCTCGATAACGTTGCCGGCCTCGTCGGTGTACTCGACACCCGCGGGCGTAAGCTTGGCAAACTGGCCGTCCTCGAGCACCACCACGTCGCGGGTGGCGTCGATAAGCGCGATCACGTCGGAGGCGACATAGGCGCCGGTCTCGCCCGCGCCGACGACGATCGGGGAGTCCTTGCGGGCCACGGCGATCACACCGGGCTCGTCGGCGCACACGGCAGCCAAGCCGTAGGCGCCTACCACGTGGGTGCAAGCCTCGCGCACGGAGGCCATCAGGTCGTGCGTCTCGACATAGGCCTCTTCGATCAGATGCGCAAAGACCTCGGTATCGGTCTCGCTCTTAAAGTGGTGACCGCGGCCCTCCAGCTCCTCGCGCAGCTCGGCGAAGTTCTCGATGATGCCGTTGTGGACGATGGCGATACGGCCGTCACAGCTGGTATGAGGGTGGGCGTTGACGACGGAGGGCTTACCGTGGGTGGCCCAACGGGTATGGCCGATGCCGCAGGTAGCGTCGCTGTCAATGTTGGAAAGTTCGCTCTCCAGGCCCGCGACCTTGCCCACACGGCGAATGACGTCGAGGTGCGCCGCGGCACCCTCGCCCACCTCGAGCGCAACGCCCGAGGAGTCATAGCCGCGATACTCCATGCGCTTAAGGCCTGTGACCAGGATGTTCTTTGCAATATCAGAGCCGGTGTAGCCGACGATTCCGCACATAGGATAGATCCCTTCGTTCGCGTGACTGCAAGACGTCCACGCACAGGGGGCGCTGAGACGTATAACGTTCGAGTATTGTACTCACGCAACCGCAAGCTGATATACCAGAAGTGGTATCTCAACTTGGATACCACTCGATACACACACGTCCAGTCGGTCCAAACCACCACAACGGGGACAGGCACCTTTGTGGTGGTTTTGACCGGGGCGGCGGCCCGTTCCGGCGATTTGTCTCGATCTGTAACATCCAGGGCTCCGAAAGCGGGCTTACTGTTACAGATCGAGATTTTCCGCCCGGCCTCGACGTTTTGTCTCAATCTGTAACACGTAGAGCCGGTTTTGCCGTCCAGATGTTACAGATCGAGACAATTGAAAGCCCGGGTGGCGAAAACCACCACAAAGGTACCTGTCCCCTTCGTGATGGTTTTAGTCGGCAACGGCGTTTTCCCAGATAAAACCTGCCAAAATAAACCTGTCCCTCATTGGCAGGTTTTGACACCCCGGGGGCGGGCGATGCTACAATCAGGCTTGTACTTGAAACGCATCAAAGGGGCCGCTATGGCAAAGGTTAAAATCAGCGACGTCGCGCGCGAGGCCGGAGTTTCGTTGGGCACGGTTTCCAACGCGCTCAACCATCCCGAAAAGCTGCGCCCCGAGACCCTCAAACTCATCAACGAAACCATCAATCGCCTGGGCTACCTGCCCAACCAAAGCGCTCGCCAGCTGGCCGGCGGCACCACCAAGTCCTTTGGCCTGGTCCTCCCCCGCCTCGATCACGGCTTCTCGCTCCAGATCGCCAGCGGCGCCCACAACGAGGCCCGCAAGCACGGCTACGATCTGCTTATCGCCAACGCCGATAATGACGATATTCTCGAGGATCATTACCTGCGCTACTTTATGGGCACGCAGATGTCGGGCGTCATGGTTCAGCCCATGGCATCCCCCGACTGGCACCCGGCAATGACCAAGATGCCCGTACCCATCGTCCACCTGGACATCCATTGCTCCGAGCCTGGCTACTATGTGGCTGCCGACAACGAGGCCCAGGGGCGCATTATCGCCGAGCTCGCCATCGCCCGCGGCGCACACCATATCGTCGTTGTGGGTCGAGCGGCATTTATGCAGCTCACCCTGCGCGTTCTTGGTATCCACAAGGCGCTAGCGATGCGTCCCGATATCAAAATCGAAGTCATTGACGCCGGCGAATGGAATACCGCTGCCGACGGCTACGGCATCGGCGCCCAAATTGCCGAGCGTCCTGCCGACGAGCGCCCCGATTTTGTCGTCGGCCTGACCGACGTGCTGGCCTCGGGCGTCATCTCGGCGCTGGTCGACAAGGGCATTTCCGTCCCTGGGCAGGTTCGCGTAGCCGGCTGCGACGGCAACCCGCTCGCCTGGAGCGGAGCGGTCCCGCTCACCACCGTGGCACCCCCGGGCTACGAAATCGGCCGCAAGGGCGTGCAGCTGCTCATGGAGCAAATCGAGAACAAGGCCCCGGCAAAGACCAAGCACGTCCGCATCGGATCCGCGGCGCGCGCCGTCACCGCGGTCACAGCCGTCGAGAACATCAACCGCCAAGAACTCGTGCGCCCGTTCCTGCTCGAGCGTGCCAGCACTCAGGCAAGCAGCCAAGCCGAAACCACCGCCATCAACCTGGGCGCCTACCTGTAGCAAAAAAGCGCCGCAGCGGAATCAGCCCCGCTGCGGCGCTTTTTTCCGGTCCCACGCCCATTAGCCAGGGCTACAGCTACGGATATTTATGGAATGTAGTCCATATTTTCATGAATTATTTTGATAAAATGGATTCGATTCCATATTTTTTTTTAATTTCATATAAATATTGATTTTGTTCCAATGTTTTCAGACCCAGGAAGAGACTTTATGGATTTGATTGACCGCAAACAGTACCTCAGCTGGCTCATTTCGTGGAAAGACTCGCATGTTATCAAGGTCGTTTCGGGCGTGCGTAGGTCCGGCAAATCGAAGCTATTCGAGATTTACCGTGGTCATTTGCGCGACCATGGAACCACAGATGCCCAGGTTGTATCCCTCAACTTTGAAGATCTGGAGTTCGAGTCTCTTACGTCGTATAGAGCACTCTACGACTACGTTTCCGCCAGACTCGTCCCCGATAAGATGAACTACGTTTTTCTGGACGAGATTCAGCATGTCGAGCACTTCGAAAAAGCCGTCGACAGCCTATTTATCAGGGACAATGTCGATCTCTACATAACCGGTTCCAACGCCTATCTGCTCTCGAGCGAGCTGGCAACCTTACTATCCGGTCGCTACGTAGAGCTCAAGATGCTGCCCCTCTCCTTTAAAGAGTTTTGCTCGGCAAAAACCAATGGCGGAAAGGCTCCTACCCAGCTGTTTGACGAGTACATCACCCGGGGCTCCTTTCCCTTTATCGCCGAAACGGGTATCCAGGGCTCCCAGGCGCGCGATTACCTTATGAGCCTCTACGACACCATAGTCATACGCGACGTTATCGAACGCTTGAAGGTCTCGGACGTCTCGACCCTGCGCGATATCACCAAGTTCCTACTCCATAACGTCGGAAGTCGAATCTCGGTTAAAAAAATCTCCGACACGCTCTCGTCCAACGGCAACAAAACTGACCAGAAAACCGTCGCCAAGTACCTCAAAGGGCTAACAGACAGTCTCGTGCTGTATTCGGCACCGCGCTACAACGTACGCGGTCGGCAGCTTCTTACAACAAACGGCAAATACTACGCCGTTGACCTTGGACTTAGAGGCGCTCTCGTCAAAACTCAGAGCAGCGACATCGGTCATATCCTCGAAAATGTTGTCTATCTCGAGCTCCTACGCCGCGGATACGACGTCTACGTGGGCGATATCGATGATGGGGAAATCGATTTTGTTGCCCTAGGCTCAGACGAAACGGCCTATTTTCAGGTTTCAGCCACCACGCTCGACGAAACTACTCTCAACCGCGAGCTGGCCCCCTTTAACAAAGTCCGAGACAACTATCCCAAGACACTTCTTACGCTCGACACGCTATTTGCCGACGCAAACTACGAAGGAGTTCGCAAGCGTAACGTAATCGACTGGCTCCTGGAATAACTCGTAACGCCCAAAGCCCCTGCCAGCCCGTTGCCAAGGCTGCCGTCTCGATCATTTAAAGCACAAAGCCCCTCTTAGCGGCCAAAACTGCAGTCTAGGCGAGATAAGAGGGGCTGGCTGTATCGACGCTTCCGCGCGGGCGCTGTCGTCACCGCTAGAGGCAGACAACGCCCACGGGCGCATTCAGGATCTTGGCTAAAGATGCGGCCACCCAGCTAAGCGGTTGGCCGCATCTTTAAAATGCTATTGAAATGGCTCGGGTGCAAACGCTAGCGCACGGCCTTGACCGCCGCCGTCAGATCGAACAGCGTGTCGAGCACGGCATCACAGCCATCCACAACGTCCTGCGGCAGCGGCACAATATCGGGCACGGCAAAGACATGGCAGCCGGCCGTGATGCCCGAGACACAACCGTTGCGCGAATCTTCGACCACGGCGCACTCCTCCGGAGCAAAGCCCGCACGCTCGCAGGCAAGCAGATACATCTCGGGATCGGGCTTGCCATGCACGACATCCTCGCCGCAGGTCACGGTCTCAAACTTATCAAAGAGACCGACCATTTTAAGATTGCGCTCGGCGGTAACGTGACGCGACGACGTCGCAAGGCCCACGTGATAGCCCGCCGCCAGCAGCTCGTCCAGGCACTCGGCAGCACCGGCCTTAAGCTCCAGCTCGGTCTTGACCATCTCGTCGCGAATCTCCTTGTGGCGAACATAGAGCGCGTCGGCAGTCTCGTGGCTGCCGTAATGCTCCTCGAGAATGCCCATGACATCGACCAGCGTTCGGCCGATGAACTGATGAATCAGCGCGTCATCAATCGCGAGCCCCAGCTCAACGGCACCCGCTTTCCACGCCTTAATGCCCAAACGCTCGGTGTCGACCAGCGTTCCGTCCATATCAAAAATGACAGCCTTGATCATTTCGGTCCCCCCATCGGCTTGCATTGCCGCTACTCTACCGCACTTTGCAAACTTGTATATAACGTATATACATATTGCACTTTCGTTACATAGATAGATGTCTTATGGCGAGCGGCTCGGTAGGATTATAGTTTCGTCCGAGCTTTCAACTGTAAGGAACGTTTCATGCTTTCAGACACCACCGCACCCGCAGAGGAGCTTCAGAACAAACTCGCAGCGCTCGAGCAGCTGCTTTTGGCATATGGACGCGTCGCCATCGGCTTTTCCGGCGGCGTCGACAGCAGCTTTTTGGCCGCCGTTTGCTCCCGCATCATGCCCGCTAACACCCTTCTCGTCCATCTCACCACGCCGTTCATCGGCACGCCCGAGCAGGCTTCATTTGAGCGCTCCGTTGACGGACAGGCCGATGAGGGCCCGCATTTTAAGCTTCCGGTGCTCAATCTTTCGGTCGACCAACTGCAGCTGCCCCAGGTAGCCTGCAACGACGCCGACCGCTGCTACCACTGCAAGCACGCCGGCTTCACCGCCATCGTCAACCACGCCAAGTCCTTGGGCTTCCCCGCCGTCATCGACGGTAGCAACGCGAGCGACCGCGGCGACTACCGCCCCGGCATGCGCGCCGCCGAGGAGCTCGGCGTACGCTCGCCCCTTATGGAGGTCGGCTTTACCAAGGACGAGGAGCGTGAGTTGCTGCGCGCATGGGGCTATCCCGTCTGGAATCTGCCCGCCGGCGCCTGCCTTGCCACGCGCATCCCCACGGGCGAGGAGCTTACACGCGAAAAGGTCGACCTGATTCGCGCCTGCGAGGATTACCTGCACGAACTTGACCTTTCGCAGGTCCGCGCGCGCCTGGTCGGCGGCTGCATGCATATCGAGGCCGCCCCGTCCGACGTCGCCAAGATTGCCGCCCTCGGCGGAACCCCGGTCGACGCCGAAGGCAAAACCACGCTGCCCGCCGCCATCGAGTCGGCCCTACACAACCTAGGCTGCGGTCATATCTCCCCCGAGGTAACCCCCTACATCCACGGCAACATGAACCTTTAAGTTACGTCGTTTTACAAACGGCGTAACTCCTCGGCGCATACCTTTGGCGCACGGCCCTGACCGCCGCCGTCAGATCGAACAACGTATCGAGCACCGCCTCGCAGTCATCCACCACGTCCTGCGGCAGCGGCACGATATCGGGGACGGCAAAGACATGGCAGCCGGCCGTGATACCCGAGACGCAGCCGTTGCGAGAGTCCTCGACCACGGCGCATTCCTCGGGGGCAAAGCCCGCGCGCTCGCAGGCGAGCAGGTAGATCTCGGGGTCGGGCTTGCCGTATGCGACGTCCTCGCCGAAGGTCACCGTTTCAAACTTGTCAAAGAGGCCGACCGTCTTAAGGTTGCGCTCGGCCGCAACGCGGCGCGACGACGTCGCAAGGCCCACGTGATAGCCCGCAGCCAGCAGCTCGTCTATGCACTCGGCAGCGCCGGCCTTAAGCTCCAAGTCGGTCTTGGCTATCTCGTTGTGAAGCTCAATGTTGCGGGCATAGAGCGCCTCGACGGTTTCGCCCTTGCCGTAATGCGCCTCCAGGATGTCCTTGACATCGGCCATCGAACGGCCGATAAACTGATGGGTCAGCGCATCATCAATCGCGATCCCCAGCTCGGCAGCGCCCGCCTTCCACGCCCTCATGTCCAAACGTTCGGTATCGATCAGCGTTCCGTCCATGTCAAAAATAACAGCCTTGATCATATCGACCCCTTCATCGGCCTGCGTTGCCGCAAATCTACTGCTCGTCACAAACTTGTATATAACGTATATATCATATCGTTCTTTCGTTATATAGACAGAAGCCTTATAACCTGCCAAAAAGGGAAAGGTTTATTTTGGCAGGTTTTATCTGGGGAAACGTCGCAAGAAGCTTATCTCTCCAAAAACGCGGCGCGTCTCTCTAACTTTAGAGAGACGAGTGCATTGTTTTAGAGAGACGTTTAGAGAGACACATCAAATCCGCTGGCAGATCGCCTGAAAACGCCTCTCTAACCGACTTCCGCTTTAGAGAGACGTTTAGAGAGACAGGCGCGATCTCTCCTAACCTTTGACTCCGCTCTTTAGGACTCGCGTATCCCAACCACCCCTAACTTGCGGTGGAATAGTTCCTGTTTTCCGACCTTTGCGGCAATTCAAGGACTCTTCCACCGCAACTTCCAGAATGATCATTTGAAGTCGGTTGCTTTTAACCTCAAAACGGACCGCTCGCCACGAAATGGCCCTATCTACTACGTTTAACCGATAACCCTCAACCATGTCGAATTTTGCAAAAACAAAACCGCAGGTAGATAGCTTACCGATTTTCGGAAAACACGGCTATGGTCGGCCGCTGTGGGTCAAGCGTAGTAGATAGACCGTTTTTATGGCGCAGCACTAGCCCGGTCTTTTCGGAACGGTGTTTTGACCGCTTTGCCAGCCCAGTTGCTCAAGTAGTCAAAAAAGCCCCGTCCCAAATTAACTACCCTGGCCCCCTCAGGAACTATTCCACCGCAACTTTATTTGGGACAAAGTAATCAGTGTTTGTCCCAAATCTTAAGTATTTGTTCGATCGAATGACCTGCGATGGCACCTGCTAGACTGGTAGATTCCCAACCGTCTAGCCAGGAGCCTCCATGTCGCGCAAGTCCGCCTATAAGCAAGTACTTTCCATCGGCACCGCCGTGGTGCTGGGGTTTGCGCTGTTTACAGGATCGCTCGACGGCGCGCCCAAGCTGCTGTCGCCGCAAAGTGACGAGCAGGCGGCGGCTCTAGCCGAAAAGCAAAATGAAAGCCCTAGCCGCACCGACGACGAGGCGGACCTGGTCGCCCGACTCGAATCGGGAACGGCGAGCTCCGCGGACTCCGATGGCGGCGAGGACACCGGCGATGGCTCCGAGGCCACCACGACCGACGCCGCCGCGGACAGCTCCGCCACCCCCATCGACGAGGTCGAAAACCCCGACCTCGACCGCGCGCGCGGCGTATATCTCAGCAGCATTCCCGACTATGCGGGCAACCCCTATGTCGCCCTGCGCGCCGATAGCACGCACCCACTGGGCACGCCGTCGTTCACGCTCGACGAGTACGAACGAGCTACCGAAGAAGGCTGCTTTAAGAAGTTCTCCAAGCTCGATAGCCTGGGTCGCACCCGCAAGGCGCTCGCCTGCGTTGGGCCCGAATCGCTCGGCCAAGGTAAGCGCGGCGACATCTCGCGCATCCACCCCGCCGGCTGGCACCAGCAGCGCTATGACTTTATTCCGGGCCAGAGCCTCTACAACCGCTGCCACCTCATCGCATGGTCGCTCTGCGGCGAAAACGCCAACCGCAAGAATCTGCTCACCGGCACACGCTATCTCAACGAGACGGGCATGCTTCCTTTTGAGGAGCAGATCCTCGACTATATTCGTGACACGGGCAACCACGTGCTCTACCGCGTCACGCCCATGTACAACGAGGAGGAGCTTGTCTGCCGCGGCGTACGCCTGGAGGCGCAGTCAGTCGAGGACCATGGCAAGAGCCTCTGCTTCCACGTGTACTGCTATAACCTGCAGCCGCACGTGCAGATCGACTATGCCACCGGCCGTAATCAGACTTCGGGGGATTAGCGTCGACCACGCCGCCGCATCATCCCAAAGCAAAAATGATCCGTTTTCCTCCGTCGCATGCGGATCAAAAAGGGCCGCCCCGGTTACTCAGGGCGGCCCATTCGTCAGCACCTATACTTCAGGCAAGACCACACGCTACTTAGCGCGGCCCTCCTCATAGCGCTCGACCAGCTTGGCCTGAACGTCGTAGGGCACCTGCTCATAGCCGGCGGGCTTCATGGTAAAGTCGCCCGTGCCGCGCGTGATAGAGCGCAGGCGCGTCGAGTAATCCGTCAGCTCGGCGAGCGGAGCCTGGGCGATGACCACGGTGTCACCGCGTTCATCGGTCTCCATGCCCGTCACGCGACCGCGCGAGGCCGAGATGTCGCCCATCACGGCGCCGGCGTAGCTCTCGGGAATGGTCACAGTGATCTCTTCGATGGGCTCCAGCACCACCGGATCGGCATCGGCGCACGCCTTGCGCAGACCGATGCGAGCCGCTGCACGGAACGCCATCTCGTTGGAGTCGACGCTGTGATACGAACCGTCATACACCGCGACGCGAATGCCCGTGAGTGGATAGCCGGCGATAATGCCGTCCTTCATGGTCTCCTGGACGCCCTTGTCCACGGCGGGGATGAGCGAACGCGGAATGCGCCCGCCCACGACCTCGTCCACAAACTCATAGCCGTCGCTCGTGCCGTCGGGCCCAATGAGCGGCTCCACGCGCAGCCAGCAGTCGCCGTACTGGCCGGCGCCACCGGTCTGTTTCTTGTGACGGCCCTGAGCACTCGCCGTGCGGCGAATGGTCTCGCGATACGGAATACGGATCGGCACGCTCTTGGCCGCAACCTTGGTGCGGTCCTCCAGACGGTTGAGCAGCACCGAAACCTGCGCCTCGCCTACCGCCGAGATGATGGTCTGACCGGTCTCCTCATCGCGATCGATGCTCATGGTCGGATCGGCCTTGCATGCCTTTTCGATAAACGTGTAGAGCTTCTCTTCGTCGCCGCGGTTCTCGGCCTCGATGGCAATGCGGTACTGCGAGTTGGGGAACTTAAACGCCGCCGCCTCGACCTTGCCGGTAATGGAAAGCGTATCGCCCGTCTCGGCGGCCAGCTTGGGCGCCACGATAATGTCGCCGGCGTAGGCGTGACCGACCTCGGTCATGTCGCGGCCGCACATCACATACAGGTGAGCCAGACGGTCGCTCTTGCGCGTGCGGGCGTTGACGAGCTCAAGGCCCGGCTCAAGCGTGCCCGTCAGCACCTTGATAAAGCTGATGCGACCCTGCTGCGGGTCGGCCAGTGTCTTAAACACAAACGCCACCGGGCGGTCGTCATCGCTCGAGATCTTGAGCGAATCGCCGTCGATGAGCGGCATCTCACCGTAGTCGGTCGGCGTCGGGAAGTACGTGGCGATGTCGTCCATCAGCGAGTTGACACCCTGCTCCTTAATACAATCGCCCGCAAAGACCGGCACAAAGATGCGCTCGGCGATTGCCTTGGACAACAAGCCCTCGAGCTCCTCCTGCGTCAGCGTCTCCTCGCCTTCCAGATACTTCATCATCAGCTCGTCGTCGGCCTCGGCCACCAGCTCGCACAGATGGTCGTGGGCCTCCTCGGCCTGGGCACGATACTCCTCGGGAATCTCCGACTCAACAGCCTCGGCGCCGTTGCAGTGGCGCGCCTTCATGCGCACCAGGTCGATGATGCCGTCAAAGTCCTCGCCCTCGCCCCAGCCCAGGGTCACGGCGCCCAAACGCGTGCCAAAGCGCTCCTGCAGCAGCTCCATGGTGGTCGCAAAACTGGCCTCGGGACGCGACAGGCGGTTCACGAACACCGCGCGCGCCAGGCGCAGGTCCTCGGCCGCATACCAAAGCTTGACGGTCGTCGGTTGCGGGCCAGCCTCGGCGTCGACCACAAACAGAGCCGTCTCGCAGACGCTCATCGCCGCGAAGGCGTCGCCGATAAAATCGGGGTAGCACGGGGCATCGAGCACGTTGATGCGGGCGCCCTTCCAGTCGATCGGCGCGATGGTCGTCGAGATGGAAAACGCACGCTTGACCTCTTCGGGGTCGTAGTCGAGCGTGGGCTTGGTGCCGTCGTGGCCGCCCAGACGGGCGGTCTTGCCGGAAAGGTGGAGCATGGCCTCGGCGAGTGAAGTCTTGCCCACCCCGCCTTGGCCTACGAGCACCACGTTCCTTACGTTGCCGGTCTTGGGAGCACCCATGATGACCTCCTTGCAGGGTCGCGCGCAATGCGCGACGCCAACGGGGAGAGTTCGCAGTCGGTGCCGTCCCGGGAGCAGCATGGTCGGCAGCCGAGCCGACTCACCCTCCAAATGTCCTATGCCACCACCCTACCCTTGCAGCCGCCTGTCCATGCATACCTTTCGGCACGCGTATGGATACGGGCGGCGAGAGGAG
>CAKTUC010000020.1 GCA_934617135.1 uncultured Collinsella sp.
TTGCCAGCATACTTTCCGTCACGCTGTGCTCGCAGCTGGCCACACTTCCTATCACCATCCCCGCTTTTGGTACGTTTTCGCTCATAGCTCCACTTGCGAATGCGGTTATCGGTCCGGTGGTGAGTGTGCTGCTTGCCGTATCGCTCGTGCTGGTGCCCTGTTCGCTTGTGGTTCCGTTGCAAAACTGGTCGCTTGCCGTGCCCATGATTGCCGCACGCTGTGCGCTTTTCTTTGAGCAGCTGTTCGCCGCGGTGCCAGGCGCCTCGGTAAGCGTTCCGCCCGATAGCATGTGGATCTATTTGGCACCGTGCGCGCTGCTGGCTCTTTTGGTCTGGTGGCCGCGCCCACGTGCGCGTCCTATGACAGTGGGGCTTGCGTGTCTTGTGCTCTTGGCGGTCGTCCCGTATGTATATTGGGATCGATGTGCGCCGGCTTCGGTAACGGTCCTCGACGTGGGCCAGGCCGATGCCATCCTTATCCGCCAGGGTGGGACCGTGGCGCTCGTCGACTGTGGGCTTGATGAGCGCGTGGTAAGCGCACTGGTGCGCAATAACGTTCACCATATCGATGCCGTCTTTGTGACGCATTGGGATGAGGACCATTGGGGTGGCCTGCCCGCCGTGCTGGAGCAATATTCGGTTGGAACCATTGCCGTGGCGGCTGATGCGCTGGAGGATGCCCCTGCCGAGGTCGTGGGACGACCTGGTGTCTCGTATCTGCAGGTGGCCCGTGGAGATACCATCGACATCGGCGACTTTCGCGCCCGCGTGATGTGGCCATTTGAGTCCGTGGACGGCGAAGGCAATGAAGACTCGCTCGTCCTGCTGCTCACCTACGCACAAGAGGGCAAGCGTTTACGCATGCTGCTGACCGGTGACGCCGAGCTCGATCAGGAGCGCGAATTTGTGTTGGAAACGGGAGACATCGATGTCCTTAAGCTTGGGCATCACGGCTCCAAGGTTTCGGTCGACGGCGAGCTGCTGGACGTCCTGAAGCCCGAGCTGTCCCTCGCGAGCGCCGGTGAGGGAAATCGTTACGGCCACCCGTCCGATGAATGCAAAGATGCGGTTCAAAAGGCAGGCGGGGCCTTTGCGTGCACGATTGAACACGGTGACATTACCATCACACCGAACGCGAAGGGCTTTGCCATGCGATGCCAGCGACCATAACGACGTCGTTGGCGCACCATAGGTCCCTGGGCTAGAATGACACGGTGCGAACATGAGGGCCTGCGAGAGGGGAGCGCGATGTCTGAAACCGGTCTGCTGCCGGCATATCTGATCGTCGGTACCGACGGAGTCAAGCGCGATCACGCTGTCTCGCGTATGAAGGCTCGCTTGGAAAAGTCGGGCATGGTCGAGTTCAACCTCGATGAGCGCGACATGACTAAAGACCCCGATATCGAGTCGATTATCGGCTCGCTCAACACCTTTCCCATGGGCAGCGAGTTTCGCCTGGTAATCCTCGACGGCTGCTCTAAGCTTGCCAAAGCGGTTTCCGAGCCGCTCGTTGAGTACCTCGCAAGTCCCAGCCCCACAACGGTCTGCCTTTTCATCGCCGACTCACTTGCCAAGAACACGCGCCTGTATAAGGCGATCGCCAAGATCGACAAAAAGGCCGTCATCGATTGCTCGGGCACCAAACGCTGGGAGCTGCCGCGCCGCGTGCAGCAGATGGCCACACAGCACGGTAAGTCCATCTCGACAGCCGCTGCCGAGGAACTCGTCTCGCGTTCGGGCGAAAACACGCGCATGCTCGATAACGACCTGGCAAAGCTCGCCCAGATGGTCGAAGCGCCTCAGATTGAGCTTGCCGATGTGGAGCGCTGGATCGTGCGTACGGCCGAGGTTCAGCCTTGGGACTTCCTTAACGCCGTCTCGGCCCGCGACATGCGCCGTTCGCTCGAACTCTTTAAATTGCTGCCCTCCAAGAGCTACGTGTGGACCTACACGCTGCTATGCGGTCGCATCCGTGAGCTCATTGTCGCCAAGGCGCTCGACTCTCGCGGGCAGGGGCGTGAGCTCGCCGCGACGCTCAAGCTTCAGGCCTGGCAGGTCAAGAATCACCTTACCTGGGCACGTCGTTTTTCGATGACCGAGCTCGTTGCCGCCCTGGAGGGTGCCGTTGATGTTGAGCTTGCACTCAAAGGTTCGGCCGATTCGGAGACCGCGCTTTTGCTCTGGATTACGAACATCTTGAGAAAATCGTGATGATACCTGCCTTTTTGACAAATTCGTTCTATCACTTTGAGGGGGAGCGTGCTATAGTAGGCGCTTGCATGACCTCACCGTGTCTCAGAGGTGTCATACATTTTTTGCAAGGAACTCGAAAGGAACTCCAGAAGTGGCAAACATCAAGTCTCAGAAGAAGCGTATCCGCACCAATGAGGCAGCTCGCATGCGTAACAAGGCTGTCAAGTCCGAGCTCAAGACGCTGACCAAGCACGTCCAGTCCGCCGTCGCCGAGGGCGACGCCGAGAAGGCCCAGGCTGCCCTCAAGACCGTCACCAAGCGTCTCGACATGGCTGCCGCCAAGCATGTCATCCACAAGAACCAGGCTTCCAACCGCAAGTCCGGTCTTGCCAAGCTCGTGAACAGCATCAACGCCTAAGTTGTAAATTTCACACCACACAGATTACGCGCATAAATGGAGCCTGTTTTATGGAACGGGCTCCATTTTTTGTACCGCTCGGGTAAGATAGTCCGCATGAATACTTCAAATGACATTTCCCACATCCGCAACTTCTCGATTGTTGCGCACATCGACCATGGCAAGTCCACGATCAGTGATCGCATCCTCGAGCTCACCCATACCGTTGACGAGCGCGACATGGAGTCGCAGCTGCTCGACACGATGGACATTGAGCGCGAGCGCGGCATCACGATCAAGTCCAATGCCGTTCGCGTCTCCTATGATGCCGACGACGGCGAGACGTATCAGTTCAACCTGATCGATACGCCGGGCCACGTGGACTTTACCTACGAGGTCTCGCGTTCGCTGGCCGCCTGCGAGGGCGCGGTGCTGGTCGTCGACGCCACGCAGGGCGTCGAGGCTCAGACCGTCTCCAATGCCACGCTCGCCATGAATGCCAACTTGGACATCGTGCCCGCCATCAATAAGATCGACCTGCCCTCGGCGCACCCCGATGAGGTCAAGACCGAGATCGAGGACGACCTGGCCATTCCCGCCGACGATGCCGTGTGTGTGTCGGGCAAGACCGGCGAGGGCATCCATGATCTGCTGGAGTCCATCGTCTTTTTGATCTCACCTCCCAAGGGCGATGCAAATGCTCCGCTCAAGGCACTTATTCTGGATTCGTATTTTGATGAGTACCGCGGCGTCGTGGCCACGGTGCGCGTCTTTGATGGTTCCATCAAAAAGGGCGACACTCTGCGTATGATGCAGGCCGAGGGCGACTTCTTGGTCGACGGCGTGGGCGTCAAGCGTCCCGCCGAGACCCCGGTGGATGCACTGACCGTCGGCGAGGTGGGCTATGTGGTCACGGGTCTGAAGGACCCCGAGGCCGTGCGCGTGGGCGACACCCTCACCTGGGCGTCGAATCCCTGCCCCGAGCCGCTGCCGGGCTACCGCGAGGCCAAGCCCATGGTCTACACGGGCCTGTTTCCCATCGACAACAAGGATTACGAGAACCTGCGCGACGCCCTCGATAAGCTGCACGTCAACGACCCGTCGTTGGTGTGGGAGCCCGAGACGTCGGTGGCGCTGGGCTTTGGTTTCCGCGTGGGCTTCTTGGGCCTGCTGCACATGGAGGTCGTCAAGGAGCGCCTGGAGCGCGAGTTCAATCTGGACCTTATCGCCACGAGCCCCTCAGTTGACTATCACGTCTACAAGACCGATGGCGAGATGATCGATGTCCGCAGCCCGCAGGACCTGCCCGAGGCCACGCGTATCGAGCGCATCGAGGAGCCCTACCTCAAGGCAAAGATTATCTGCCCGCCCGAGTATACGGGTGCCGTCATGCAGCTTGCCATCGAGCACCGCGGCGTTACGACCGATATGATCCACCTGACGAGCAAATCGGTCGAGATGCGCTTTGATATGCCACTCGCCGAGCTCATCTTGGACTTCTTCGATCAGCTCAAGAGTCGCACCAAGGGTTATGCCTCGCTCGACTACGAGTTCAACGAGTACCGTCCCTCCGAGCTCGTTAAGCTCGACATTCTGCTTTCGGGCGACGAGGTGGACGCGCTGTCGTTTATCGTCCACAAGGACAAGGCCTATGGTTTGGCCCGCGGCCTGTGCGACAAGCTCAAGGAAATTATCCCGCGCCAGCTGTTCGAGGTACCCATCCAGGGCGCCATCGGCAACAAGATTATCGCCCGCTCCACCGTCAAGGCCCGTCGCAAGGACGTTTTGGCCAAGTGCTACGGCGGTGATATCTCGCGTAAGCGCAAGCTGCTCGAGAAGCAGAAAGAGGGCAAGAAGCGCATGAAGGCCATCGGCTCGGTCGAGGTCCCGCAGGAGGCCTTTATGGCGATCCTCAAGGTGGACGAGTAGGTCCATGGCGCTTTCCGAATACAGCAAGCGGCTGCTGGGCGCCTATGCCGAGCAGCCGTTCCTCATGGCTCCCATGGCAGGTGTTACCGACCCCGCCTATCGCATCATGTGCCGCCGCCGCGGTGCCAACCTTGCCTACAGCGAGATGGTGAGCGTGGCCGGCCTTGCCTATGCCAGCAATAAGACCTGGCGCCTGGTACTGCCGGCCGACGAGGAACAGCAGATTTGCGTGCAGCTCTTTGGCTCCAAGCCCGATCAGTTTGCGAGCGCCGTCGCTGCCGTCGAGGAGCGCGTTGGCGATCGCCTGTCGCTCATCGACATCAACATGGCCTGTCCGGCTCGCAAGGTCGTTACCAAGGGCGAGGGCTCGGCGCTTATGCGTACGCCCGAGCTGGCCGAGAAGATCGTCGAGGCGGCGGTGGGCGCGGCGCATGTGCCCGTGACCGTAAAGATCCGAAAGGGTTTTTACGCCGAGGATCGCAACGCCGCAACGTTTGCCCAGATGCTCGAGGGCGCCGGGGCCGCTGCGGTGGCGGTGCACGGTCGTTGTGCCACGCAACTCTACACGGGCCAGGCCGATTGGTCGGTGGTCGATGAGGTGGCCGACGCCGTCGAGATTCCCGTGATTGGTTCGGGCGACGTGTTCTCGGCCGAGGATGCTGCTGAACATTTGAGCAGCTCGGGCGCCAGCGCGGTGTTTATCGCACGCGGCATCTATGGCAATCCGTGGGTATTTGGCGATGCGCGCGCCCTTGCTCTCGATGGTACGCCGGTGCCGGTGCGCAGTTCCGTTGAGCGCCTGGACGCCCTGCGTGAGCATTTGACGTTAACGCACGAGCTCTTGCCGCTCATGTCGCGCGCCCGCACGTATGCGAGCTGGTATCTCAAAGGCATGCCCCATGCCGCCGCCTGGCGCGCCCAGGTGGTGCGCTGCTCCACCTACGAGGAGTTTATGGCACTGGTCGATGATATCGAACGCGATGTGGTGGCCTGCGAGGCCGCCCTTGCAGCCGGCGAGTCGGTTCCCGCGCATCCGCTGGAGGCCTAAGGGTGGCCGTTACCGCGCTGTATGTGCACGTGCCGTTTTGTGCTCAAAAATGCCGCTATTGCGATTTTGACTCGCGCAGCTTTGCCCCGTGCGATTTGAATGCCGTGCTCGATGCCTATTTTGAGCAGCTGTATGCGCGGCTCGATGCCTTTGGCAAGGCTGGAGCGCTTGAGTGCATTCGCACCGTCTACGTGGGCGGCGGCACGCCGTCGCTGGCGGGGGAGCGCCTGGTGGAACTTGCCCGGCGCATCTCCATGCGGTGTAAGCCCGTTGAGTTTACCTGCGAGGCCAATCCTGAGTCGCTGACTGCCGACCTTGCCGAAGCGCTTGCCGCGGCGGGTGTTACGCGCATTTCACTTGGCGTGCAAACGCTCGATAATACGGAGCTTGCCGCTATCGGCCGCATCCACGATGCCGACCGTGCACTTGCGGCCATCGCGACGGTTAAAGACGCGGGGCTTGACGTGTCGTGCGACCTTATGTGCGGGCTTCCCGGTCAGACGGCTGCGAGTTGGCAATGCACGCTCGATGGCGTGCTTGCGGCAGCTCCGCATCACGTCTCGGTCTACCCGCTTACGCTCGAGGAGGGCACACCCCTCTACCGCATGGCATGCCGCGATGAGTCGCTTGAGCCCGATGAAGATTTTCAGGCCGCCTGCATGGATGCGGCGCGCGATTGCCTGAGCGCGGCTGGCTATCACCCTTACGAGGTGGCGAGCTATGCTCTCGACGGGCATGAGTGTGCTCACAACATTGCTTATTGGACCGGCCAGGGTTATTTGGGCCTTGGTCGCTCTGCCGCCGGCATGCTCGATGCCGGGGATTTCGACCGCTTGGCCGAGTTCTTTCCCGGTGTGTCTCCTCGTAGCGATTCGTATCGCGTGCGCTTGGTGCAGCGCGATGATGCCGCGTCGACTTTTGAGGCCGAGTATCTTTCGCGGCGCGAGGCGGTGGCCGAGGACCTGATGCTCGCCTGCCGCATGACGCGTGGCGTGGGGTCCGACCTGTTGGTTCGCGCGGCGGACGTGATTCCCGTGGACGAACTGACAGCAGTTTGCGACCGCGCCCTTGAGCTTGGGCTTGCCGTCTGGGTGCCTGACGCCGGCGATGCCCATGCGAACCTTGTCGCTTCGGCCGACATCATCGCGGGCAGTGCCCGCGCCCGCCTGGCGCCGACCCACCTGGGCTGGCTCGATGGAAATGTGCTGTTCGAGCTGTTTTGGGGTCTAGCTTAGGCCGCTCGGGTAGAATTACCGCAATATATACGCTGCTGTGAGCAGGAGGTTGCCGCGCATGGCGACGATGAACGAAAAAGATTACTACGAGATTTTGGGCGTCTCCAAGGACGCCACCTCGCGTGATATTCAAAAGGCTTTTCAGCAAAAGGCCCGCAAGCTCCATCCGGACGTCAATAAAGAGCCGGATGCCGAGGAGAAGTTTAAAGAGGTTTCCGAGGCCTACGCCGTGCTCTCGGACGAGCAGAAGCGTGCGCGTTACGACGCAATGCGCTCGGGCAATCCCTTTGCCGGAGCTCCGACGGCTTCGCCCTATGGTGGCGGTTATGCCGGCAGTGCCGGTTACGGTAATCCCTTTGAGGGTGGCTTCCCCTTCGGCGGCGCCTGGGGCCAGCCGCGTCGCGGTCAGGCGGCCTACAACCCCGAGAGTGGCGCCAACGTGGTCGTCGACATCAAGCTCGATGCCAAGGAGGCCAAGAGCGGTGCCAGCAAGACCGTTCGCTATACGCGCTTCGATACCTGCGGTCACTGCGGTGGTTCGGGCTCCGTTTCGTCTGAGCATGCCCACACCTGCCCCAGTTGCGGCGGTCGCGGCCATATCGACGTCGACCTGTCCTTCCTGTTCGGCGCGGGCACGTTCCAGTCGGTTTGCCCCGAGTGCGGCGGTTCCGGCAAGGTCGTGGCCGATCCGTGCCCCGATTGCGGTGGCAGCGGTCGCACTCGCGTGTCCTCCGAGCAGACGATTGAGTTTCCCGCCGGCACGCATGATGGCGACGAGGTGCGCATCCCCAACATGGGCCATGCGGGCACCAATGGTGCCTCGGGCGGAGACCTGGTCGGCCGCGCCCACGTGGAGGCCGAGCGCTTGGAGGGCAAGGCTCGCACCGGCTTCTACCTCATGGGTATCATCGCGCCGTTTTTGGTGTTGTCGGCCATCTCGGGCGTGTTCTCGGCTTTTGCCGTGATGTGTTTTATCCCGTTTGCCATGGGACTGTTCATGGTGCTTTCGGATGGCGTGCTTCATCGCAGTCTGCTGTGGTGGAAGCGGGGCGCAATGCAGTTTGTCAACGGTTTTGCCAACGGCTTTATGTTCGCGCTCGTGTCGGTCTGGTTCGCAAGTTGCTCTCAGCGGGCCATGGTCGCGCCTTATGGAATGCAATAACATTAAGCACACTGTTTGCGACCTGCCCAGCTTGGGTATAGGACGCACTGTGACAATATTGAAAGTCGGAGGGATTCGGTCGTGTCGGAAAATAGGGATTACTACGAGGTACTTGGCGTCGATAGGGACGCCGACGCGCGGACGATCAAGCGCGCGTTTCTAAAGAAGGCCCGTACCGTACACCCGGATGTTTCGGACGACCCCGAGGCCGAGGCAAAGTTCAAGGAACTCAACGAGGCCTATTCCGTTCTTTCCGACGAGCAGAAGCGTGCTAACTACGACCGTTACGGTACCGCGGACGGCCCTGGCGGCTCGGGCTATGTCGACATCAACGATATCTTTGGCGGCATGGGTATGGACGACCTGTTCTCGTCGTTCTTTGGCGGTGGCGCCGGTGGCGGCGCCCGTAGCCGTCGTGAGCGCCGTCGCGGTCGCGATATGGCCATCTCGCTTTCGGTGACCCTTGAGGAGGCGGCGCTCGGCTGCAAAAAGACGATCAGCTACGACCGTCTGGCTCCCTGTGACGATTGCAACGGCACCGGTAGGGCCGAAGGCGCACAGGAAAAGCAGTGCGGCCGCTGCCACGGCACGGGTTATGTCACCACAGTCCAGCGTTCGTTCCTGGGTCAGGTCCAGTCTTCCTCGCCCTGCCCCGACTGTCACGGCGAGGGCACGGTTATCGACCATCCCTGCGAGACCTGTGACGGTCAGGGCCGGACTCCCTCGCACGAAAAGCTCGATATCGATATTCCCGCCGGCGTGTCGACCGGTCGCCAGCTGCGCGTGAGTGGCTTTGGCGAGGCTGGCCTTCGCGGCGAGCCCTCGGGCGATTTGATCGTCAACGTACGTGTTGCCGACCACGAGCGCTTTAAGCGCAATGGCGATGACCTGTACCTGGTGAGTGACGTCTCGATTGCGCAGGCCGCGCTTGGTTGCGAGATCGAGGTCCAGGGCATTATGCCCGATGAGGTCGTCAAGCTGTGCGTCCCCGCCGGCGCGCAGTACGGTGACACCGTAAGCGTTAATAATTACGGCATGCCGCGTATCGGCGGTGGCGGTTCGCGCGGTCGTCTGATCGTGCAGCTTCGTGTGGTCGTTCCCACCAATCTTTCCAATAAGCAGCGCGAGCTGCTCCGCGCCTTTGCCGACGAGATGGGCGATGACGTCGCATCCGGTAAGAAGTCGGTGACCGACCGTATCAAGAGTGCCCTCGACGACATCCTCGATTAAGGAGCCCGCGTGCTCGCACCCCATATTTCCGTCGTCAACCTCGGCTGCCGCGTCAACCGGGTTGAGTCCGACCGTATCACTGCCGATCTTATGCGCCTGGGCTTTGCGATGGTGGAGCCCCAGGACGCCGAGCTGATCGTCATCAATACCTGCGCCGTGACGGGCGAGGCCGAGGCCAAGACCCGCAAGGCCGTTCGCCACGCCCTAGCCTATCCAGGCGAGCCCTACGTGGTCGTAACCGGCTGCGTGGTCAACCTGCATCCTGAGGAGCTGCTTGAACTCTCCGATCGCGTGATCGCTGAGCCGTCCAAGATTGACGTCGCCGAGCGCGTCTGCGAAGTGCTGGGCGTCGAGTCCGATAGCGTGTCCGCCTGCAGCGATGGCGACGTGGTTGATGCGCTCGGTCGTTCGCGATTGGGCGTGAAGATTCAGGATGGCTGCAACCACCGCTGCACCTACTGCATCGTGTGGAAGGCCCGCGGCCCCGAGCGATCTGTGCCCGTCGAGTCCGTGCTCGAGCAGGTGCGCGAGGCCCAGGAGGCCGGCGTGCCCGAGGTGGTGCTGACCGGCGTGAACCTGGGCGCCTATGACGGCAAGAGCGCGACCGACGAGCATGTCGAGATCGACGAGCTGCTCGAGGCCATTATGGAGCGCACCGATATCGCCCACGTGCGCATCTCCTCGGTGGAGCCCATGGATATTTCCGAGCGCTTGCTCCGCGTCATGGCGCGCTACCCGCAGCGTATCGCCCCGTTTTTGCATCTGCCCGTGCAGTCTGGCTGCACGGCGACCCTGCATCGCATGGGCCGTCCCTATAGCGCCGAGGCCTTTGAGGACACGGTGCGCATGATTCGCGCCAACCTTCCGCAGGCGTCGCTTTCGTGCGACGTTATCGTTGGTTTTCCCGGCGAGACGGACGAGGAGTTCGAGGAGTCGCTGTCTCTGTGCCGCCGCGTGGGCTTCTCGCGCATGCACGTGTTCCGCTATAGCAAGCGCCCCGGCACCCTTGCCGCCGACATGCCCGACCAGGTGGCTCCCGAGGTCATGGCCGAGCGTAGCCGTCGTATGCGTGCCGCAGCACAGGAGCTCGCTATTGCCGATGCCCGTCGTCGCGTGGGCACCGTCGAGCGCGCCGTGCTTGAGTACGGTGACAACCTGACGCTCGGCTCGTTCCATCATGCCCGTCTTGATGATACCTGTGGACTCACAGCCCCGTGCCTGCTCGATGTTGCTATCATCGGAGTCGATGATTCCGGCTTGGTCCATGCACGCAGGGAGGTTCATGGAAGCCTCGAAGATTAGACTTACCGTTCCCGAGGGGATTGACCCCTCGCGCGTTTTGGGCGCCGGTGACGGCGTCCTCCGTGCACTCGAGAATTTGGTGCGCGCCCACGTGGTTGCCCGCGGCGATAGCATTGCCGTGAGCGGCGATCCAGACGAGGTCGAGCTGGTGGCGCGTTTTTTCGAACATGCCTTTCGCGAGGCGGCTGCCGGCCGCACGCTTTCTGCCGACGATGTCTCGCGCTGTCTGGCCGTCCTGCGCGACGGCGAGCACGAGGCTACGTCGCTGCGCGACGACGTGCTGCTGTCGTATCGCGGCCGCGTCATCCGCCCCAAGACGCTCGGTCAAAAACGTTATGTGGATGCCATTCGCTCTCATACCATCACGTTTGGTTTGGGTCCCGCCGGCACCGGTAAAACCTATCTGGCCATGGCGCTCGCCGTCGCCGCACTCAAGCGTCACGAGGTGGGACGTCTGATCCTGACGCGCCCGGTCGTTGAGGCGGGGGAGAACCTGGGCTTCTTGCCCGGCACCCTCGAGGAAAAGATCGACCCGTATATGCGTCCGCTCTACGATGCTCTCTTTGACATGATGGATCGCGAACGCACCGATGAGCTTATGGAGCGTGGCGTAATCGAGATCGCCCCGCTCGCCTATATGCGCGGCCGAACGCTGAGCGATGCCTTCGTGGTGCTCGACGAGGCACAAAACACCACGCCCGAGCAGATGAAGATGTTCCTGACGCGTCTGGGCTTTAATTCCAAGTTCGTGATCACTGGCGACCTGAGTCAACGCGATCTGGTGGGTCGTCGCGGCGGTCTGGCCGATGTCGAGCGGATTTTGGGCCGCGTCGACGATGTGGCGTTTTCGCACCTGGAGCGCGCCGACGTGGTGCGCCACGCCCTGGTGGGCCGTATCGTTGAGGCCTATGATGCATACGACGATGCGCGCGAGCAGCGTGCACGCGATCGAAAGGAGTCCCGTTGAGTGTATTGATCAGCAACGATGCCGAGCTCGATACGCTGCTCGAAGCCCCCGAGGTGGAGCGCATCTGCGAGGTTGTGCTTGCCGCCGAGGGCGTTGAGCGTGAGGTCGAGATCTCCCTTTCGTATGTCGATGAGGACGAGATGCACGAGCTCAACCACGAATGGCGCGGTATCGATCGCACGACCGACGTGCTCTCGTTTGAGTGCGACTCGGCTTTTGACGAGGATATCCCTGCCGATGAGACGCTCGAGCTCGGCGATATTATCCTGGCCCCACAGGTCATTGCCCGCCAGGCCCCCGGTTTTGGCAACAGCCCCGCCGACGAGTGCCGCCTGATGCTCGTGCACGGCATGCTGCACCTGCTGGGTTACGACCACATCGAGGACGATGAGGCCGAGGTCATGGAGGCGCGTGAGGACGCCATCCTACGTGACTTGGCGCTTGAGCGCGGCGAGGACCCTAAGCTCGTCCATGTCGGTCCCATCACCAACCATGCCCACGACTAGGAGCCGTCTATGATTCCCGGATCGAACAAGGACCATCCATCCTTTTTAAAGTCGTTCTCATACGCCATGGAGGGCTTCGTCACCGCCGTCAAGACGGAGCGCAATATTAAGGTCATGCTCGTGGCGGGCGTGTGCACCGTCATTGCCGGCTGCATCGTGGGACTCGATATTGCCGAGTGGGGTACGGTCATTATCTGCTGCGGCCTGGTGATTCATGGCGAGCTGTGCAATACCGCCATGGAGGCGATTGTCGACCTGGCGACCCAGGAACTGCATCCGCTGGCCAAGCGCGCGAAGGATATCGCCGCGGCCTCCGTGTACGTTCTTTCCATTACCGCCGCGATCGTGGGCCTTTTGGTCTTTGCCCATGCGCTCGGCTTTATTTAGAAAGGGATTCCCATGTCCGATAACATGAAGCCTACCGATGAGATTCTGGACGACGAGGTCCTGGACGAGGCCGAAGGTGCCGAATCGTTTGACGAGGTCGAAGAGTTCGACCCGTTTGAGGGAATGAGTGACGAGGAACTCGATGCCCTGTGCGACGAGGATGAGAGCCTCGCGGGCTTTGGCGACGTGGAACCCGGTTTCCGCAGCGGCTTCGTGGCCCTGGTCGGTCGCCCCAACGCCGGCAAGTCCACGTTGCTCAACGCCTGTTACGGCAAGAAGGTCGCCATCACCTCTCCGGTGGCCCAGACGACCCGCCGCCGCATGCGCGCCGTGGTCAACCGCCCCGGTTACCAGCTGGTCTTCGTTGACACGCCGGGTATCCACAAGCCCAAGGACGGCCTGGGCTCCGAGCTCAACAAGAGCGCGTTGTTCGAACTGAACGATGTCGATGTCGTCGCGTTTCTGATCGACGCCACCAAACCCATCGGCAGGGGAGACGCCTGGGTTGCCGAGCGCGTCAAGAGCGCCCGTTCCAAAAAGGTCCTGGTGCTCACGAAGGCCGACGAGGCCGATCCCGCCCAGGTTATGGAGCAGCTCAAGGCCGCTCACGAGCTTATGGAATACGACGATGAGATCGTGACGTCGTCGGTCAAGAACTTCAACGTCGATGCGTTTATCGAGACCGTCGCGCACTTTTTGCCCGAGGGCCCGCGCTGGTTCCCCGAGGACATGGGCACCGACGCGTCCGACGAGACGCTCGTGGCCGAGTTTGTGCGCGAGAAGGTTTTGCGTCGTACCCGCGACGAGATCCCGCACTCCGTTGGCGTTATCTGTGACGCGCTCGAGCAGACCAAGAAGGTGCTGCGCGTGCACGCCACGATATACGTTGAGCGCGAGGGGCAGAAGGGCATCATCATCGGCAAGGGCGGCGAGATGATCAAGCATATCGGTATCGATGCGCGTCGCGACCTTGAGCGTATCTTTGGGACCCAGGTCTTTTTGGAGCTGGACGTGAAGGTCAAGGCCGGTTGGCGCGACGACGAGGCGCAGATCCGCCGCTTTGGCTATAACGCCGAAGATTAGTCCGCGTCAATGGCAGGCTCTCGCACATATCGCACGAAGGTGCTCGTCCTCGACAAGACCAAGCTTAAGGAAACCGACCTGATTTTGACGATGCTCGACGAGCGGGGACGGCAGGTGCGGGCCGTGGCTAAGGGCGCACGTAAACCCGGCGGTCGCCTAGCGGCCCGCTGCGAGCTCTTCTGCACCGTCGATATGCTGTTGGCGCATGGTCGCTCGCTCGACGTGGTTTCTCAGGCGGAGCTTATGGAGGCGCCGCTCGGCGCCGCTCCCGATTACGAGACGACCTGTGCCGCCAGTGCGATTGCCGAGGTTGCGCGCGTATGCTCGTTTGAGGATGCCGAGGACCCCTTTACCTTTGCCATCACGCAACGGGCGCTCACGCTTGTCAGCAGCGGGCTCGACTCGGCGCATATGGACCTGCTCGTGGCGGCCTTTGTCTTTAAGCTGCTGTCGCACGTTGGTTACCGGCCCGATTTCTCGGCTTGCGTCTCGTGCGGCGACCCCATGCTCTCGTATTTTTCGGCCCAGGCCGGCGGGCTTTTGTGCGGGTCGTGCGCCTCGAGCGTGCCCGGAGCCGAGTTGGTATCAGTCGGCGAGGTCGCATGGCTGCGCGCCCTGATGTCCATGACGTTCGATGCCCTTATGGCCGAGCAGATCGATCCGCATACGGCGGCGTTTTTGCTGGGGCTTTCGCATGTGTGGGCCGCCACGCACACCGATCAGCGGCTCCGTGCGATGGAATTCATGTTGGGTCGGTGATGATGCGCAGAAGCGCGCCGCTTGTGGTAACATACCGACCTGTTGGTACCTCGACCTTGGATGCTCGCTCCACCGACGGCTTCCCAGTCCGAGGCGAATAGAGTCGCCCGCGGGCGACGCGAAACGAAAGGTGAAACAATGACTGTTTCCAAAGAGCGCAAGGCGGAGCTGACCGCCCAGTTCGGTAACTCCCCGGTCGACACCGGCAACCCCAAGGTTCAGGTCGCCATCCTGTCCGAGCGCATCAAGGAGCTGACCGAGCACATGAAGTCCCACCAGAAGGACTTCCACACCCGTCGTGGCCTGCTCATGCTCGTCGGCCGCCGTCGTCGTCTTCTTTCCTACATCAAGAAGAACGACATCGTTGAGTACCGTGAGCTCATCAAGGCTCTGGGCATCCGCGACAACATCCAGTAATAGGATTTGTACATGCTAAGAGCGTCCTGCGCAGCGGGGCGCTCTTTTTGTGTAAGGGCGTGAACAATCACGCTCTACAGCGTGGCGGGGGCAGGGGGCCCGCGTCACATGAGAAGCCCACAGGCAAGGGGCCTGTGGGGTAAAGGAGAACAATGACACTCGTATCCAAGACCTTTGAGCTGTACGGCAAGACCTACACCTTCGAGTCCGGCGAGCTTGCCAAGCAGGCCACCGGTGCTTGCCTGGTCAAGCAGGGCGACACCACGATGCTCGATACCGTGGTCGTCTCCAAGGAGCGCAAGAACTACGACTTCTTCCCGCTGACCGTCGACTTTAACGAGAAGATGTACGCTGCCGGCCGTATCCCGGGTGGCTACCTCAAGCGTGAGGGCCGTCCCAGCGAGAAGGCCACGCTCACGGCCCGCATGATCGATCGCCCGATCCGCCCGAGCTTCCCGGACGGCTTCCGCAACGAGGTTCACATCGTCGCCACTTCGCTCGTCGCTGACCAGGTCAACCCCTTCGACGTCATCAACGTCATGGGCGCCTCCCTGGCCATGACGCTCGGCGGCGTGCCCTTCGAGGGCCCGCTCGCCTGCGTGCGCATCGGTCGTAACGTGGAGACCGGCGAGTTTATCGTCAACCCCACCTATGAGGAACGCGAGAGCTCCGACCTGGACCTGGAGCTGGGCGGCTCTGCCGACTTTATCTCGATGGTCGAGGCCGGTGCCGAGGAGATCTCCGAGGACGACATGCTCGCCGCTATGAAGTTTGGCCAGGAGGCACTTGCTGCCTTCTGCCAGGCCCAAAACGAGTTTGTCGCCGAGTGGGAGCAGGTCAACGGCGCTATCGTCAAGAAGGAATACCCGCTCGACCAGCCCGTCGAGGAGGTCCAGGAGCGCATCTTCGCCCACTACGACGAGATGGCCGCTGCCCTGCGCGACGCTGACAAGCTTTCCCGCATCGGTAAGGTCGAGGCTCTGAAGGAGTCTATCCGCGCCGAGTTCTCCGATGAGGAGCAGGCCGCTTGGGAGCGCGAGATCCCCGTGGCGCTCAAGAAGCTCGAGAAGAAGGCCATGCGTACCATGGTCGTCGAGACGGGCGAGCGTGTTGACGGCCGTGCCGCCGACGAGATTCGTCCCATCATGGTGAAGGACAACTACCTGCCGCTCGTTCACGGTTCCGGCCTGTTCCAGCGCGGTCAGACTCAGGTGCTCTCCGTCCTGTCGCTCGGCATGCTCAACGAGGGCCAGCGTCTGGATACCATTGAGCCCACCGAGGGCAAGCGCTATATGCACCACTACAACTTCCCGCCGTTCTGCACCGGCGAGACCGGCCGCATGGGCAGCCCTAAGCGCCGCGAGATCGGTCACGGCAACCTGGCCGAGCGCGCCCTGCTTCCGGTGCTCCCCGACGAGAACGAGTTCCCCTACGCCATCCGCGTGGTCTCCGAGGTCATGGAGTCCAACGGCTCTTCTTCGATGGCTTCGACCTGCGGTTCCACGCTCGCCCTTATGGACGGTGGCGTGCCCATTAAGCGCCCGGTCTCCGGTATCGCCATGGGCCTGATCCAGGAGGAGGGCAAGACCGTGGTCCTGTCCGACATCCAGGGTCTCGAGGACTTCCTGGGCGACATGGACTTTAAGGTCACCGGCACCACCGAGGGCATCACCGCCCTGCAGATGGACAACAAGGCCACCGGCCTTACCTTCGACATCTTGGCCCGCGCCCTGCAGCAGGCCAAGGAGGGTCGTGCCTTCATCCTGCAGAAGATGCTCGATGTGATCCCCGAGCCGCGCCACACCACGCGCAGCACCGCTCCGCGCATCGTCTCCATCCAGGTTCCGACCGACAAGATCCGCGATGTCATCGGTTCCGGCGGCAAGGTCATCCGCGGCATCCAGGACGAGACCGGCGCTTCGGTCGACATCCAAGAGGACGGCACCGTCTTTGTCGGCGGCACCGGCGAGTCCGTTGATCAGGCCGTCGAGCGCATTAAGCTCATCATCAAGGTTCCCGAGCCGGGCGAGGAGTACACCGGTCGTGTTGTCTCCATCCAGCCGTTCGGCGCCTTCGTGAACCTGCTGCCCGGTAAGGACGGCCTGCTGCACATCTCCCGCGTCGCCAAGGGCCGCGTGGAGAAGGTCGAGGATGTCCTCAATGTGGGCGACGAGGTCAAGGTCGTCGTCATCGAGGTCGACGATCGCGGCAAGATCTCGCTCGATCGTCTTGACAAGCCCGAGGCCCCGGCTCGTGCCGAGGGTGCCTCCGAGGGCGACGGCGAGCACTTCCAGCGTCGTGAGCGTCCGCGTCGCGAGCGCTCCGAGCGCAGCGACCGTCCGCGCCGTCCCGGCGACAACGGAGGCCGCAAGCCCCGCCGTCACCACGACGCCGAGTAACAGCCGCACATAAGCAGCTCACCAAGGGCGACTCCGTACTGGGGTCGCCCTTTTTGCTTGCGCGCGGGGGCGGCGCATATGAAGTTTCCTGCTCTACAGTCCTGCGCAAGACGGAAAGCACATTAAGTGCTTTCCTTTGCGTGCGGAACTCGCGATAAACTTCATATGCGCAGCCCCCGCACGCAAGCAAAAAGGGCTGGTAAGTGCGGGTTGCGATTTTGTCAAATAGTCTATTGAGCGATCGGATTTCAGATCTCTAGACAATGCATGTGCAGTATTTCCCTAGATAAAACCGACCAAAATAAACCTGTCCCTTTTTGGTAGGTTTCCCGTGGGGCGGGCACTGATGAAGTTTATCGCGAGTTCCGCACGAACAGGAGGCCACTTAATGTGGCCTCCGTCGTGAGCAGGACTGTAGAGCAGGAAACTTCATCAGTGCCCGCCCCACGGGAAACCGGCGGGATAGACGGGTCCAGATGGGGCTTTAATGCATGGGTGGTCTGTGGCTGTGCAAATGGGTATCATACTGTGGTTAATGCGTCGACTCCGTGATGCATGTTTGTACGTTCCCGACGGTCGGTTTGCCAGAAGCGCCCCGTCGGTTGTTCCAGACCCTGTTTCGAAGAAAGGAAACAACACTCACTTATGGCAGCTAAAAAATCATCTCCCTTGAAGATCATCCCGCTCGGCGGCCTTGATGGCATCGGCAAGAACATGACGGTCTTCGAGTGCGGCGACGACATGGTGCTCGTCGACGCTGGCCTCATGTTCCCCGACGACTCCCAGCCCGGTATCGACCTGGTGCTTCCCGACTATACCTATGTTCTGGAGAACGAGGAAAAGCTCCGCGGCATTATCGTTACCCATGGCCACGAGGACCACACCGGTTCGCTTCCGTACCTGCTGCAGGACCTCAACAACAAGGTGCCCATCTTCTCGAGCAAGCTGACGCTCGGCTTTATCGAGGGCAAGCTCTCCGAGTTCCGCATCCGTGCGCCCAAGTTCCGCGAGGTCAAGGGTGGCAGCCATGTTAACCTTGGCGGCATCTCGCTCGACTTCTTCTCGATGACGCACTCCATCCCGGGCGCTCTAGGCGTGTTCATCCGCACTAACCAGGGTACCGTCATGCACACCGGCGACTTTAAGCTCGATCAGACGCCCATCGATGGCGTCACGCCCGACTATGCCGCCATCAGCCGCTTTGCCAAGCAGGGCATCGACTTGCTGCTGTCCGACTCCACCAACGCCACGGTCCCCGGCTTTACCAAGTCCGAGGCCGAGGTCGGTCCCAACCTGCTGCATGCCATCAAGAATGCTCCGGGCCGCGTGTTCGTCGCGTCGTTCTCGAGTCACATCCATCGTCTGCAGCAGATCTGCGATGCCGCCCGCAAGTGCGGCCGCAAGGTCGTCGTGACCGGTCGTTCCATGCTCACCAACACTCGCGTGGCGCGCGAGCTGGGCTACCTCAACATCGACGATGCCGATATTATCGATGCTTTCGATATCGATAACCTACCCGACGACAAGATCGTCGTCATGTGCACCGGCTCTCAGGGCGAGCCGCTGTCGGCGCTGTCGCGCATGGCCAACGGCGAGCACAAGACGCTCTCCATCCACGAGGGCGACACCGTCATTCTCTCGGCAACGCCGGTCCCTGGCAATGAGAAGGCCGTCCAGCAGGTCGTCAACAGCCTGGCCAAGCTTGGCTGCGACGTGTGGGATAAGAACCGTGCCCTGGTGCATGTCTCGGGCCACGGCAGCCAGGAAGAGCTCAAGCTCCTGATGGCCATGGCCAAGCCCACCTACTTTATGCCGGTTCACGGCGAGGCCGTGCATCTGCGCGCCCATGCTCAGCTTGCTCGCAAGATGGGCCTCAAGGACGATCACATCTTTATCCTCGACAACGGTGACACGCTCGAGATGCGTGGCGGTATCGTCAGGCGCGGTACGCCCGTCGAGTCCGGCGTCGTCTATGTCGACGGCCTGCGCATCGGCGATACCGACCCCATCGTTCTGCGCGATCGCCAGAAGCTCGCCAACGACGGTATGGTCACGGCTGTTGCCATCGTCTCGCTCAAGCACAAGAAGATCGAGGCCATCGAGTTCTCGGGCCGTGGCGTCTCCTTTGCTATCGACGATCAGTTCTCTGAGGATGCTTCCGCGTCCATCATGAAGACGATTGAGAAGGGCAAGTTTAGCTTTACGAGCAGCGGCTCCGATGCCATTCGCAAGGCCGTGCGCGACTCGCTCTCCAACTTTATCTGGAGCCGTACGCGCACCCGTCCGATGATCATCCCGGTCGTCATGGAGGTTTAGTTTGGCGCGCGGATCTGCACAAAACGCCAAAGGCAATAAAGCCAACAACCAACCGGCATCTGCTAAGGGTGCCGGTTCCCATCTTCGTGCCAATAAGGGCCACGAGGCCGAGTTCGACGATTTTGAGCCTTTGGTCGAGCCTTCGGCCAACCGCGATATCGCCGGTGTGGTCATCGCCGTTTTGGCGATTGCATCCTTCATTGCCGTGATTTCGCCGGCGACCGCACCCGTTACGGCTGCGGTTGCCGGTTTCTACCACTTGGGCTTTGGTCTGGGTGCCTATGTTTTGCCGATCGTCATCCTGCTGTTTGCCGCCACGCTTTTTTTGGGCGATGATTCGCCGCTCAACGTGCGCTCTGTTGCGGGCGGCGCGGTGGTCTTTGTCGCCGTCGTTTCTATCTTGTCGCTTATGGTGCCGGGCACCAGCGACTCGTGCGACCTAATGTTCACGCCGCAAAACCTGTCCGCCTCGGGTGGGTACATCGGTGCATTCATTGCGAGCGCGCTGCAGAACGCCCTGGGTAAGCCCATCGCGATGGTGGTCCTGTTGGGTCTGGCAGTCGTTGGCTTTGTCATCATCGGCTTTTCGGTGGGCGGCGTTTTGCGCTCTGCCCGCGACCGTGCGGCCGATTTTGCCGAGCGCCGTCGTGCCGACGTCAACGCGAGCCCGTGGGGTGACGATGAAGCCCTTTCGGTCCCCGGTATTGCCCGTCCTCACCTGAGCATTCTGCGCCAAAAGGGTTCCGATGCTGCTGTGACTACGGTTATGGGCGGCGAGGTCGATCCGATTCTGGACGATGAGGACGAGGATGAGGACCCGTTTGTCGACGTGTCCGATGCTGTAGAGGCCGAGCGCGCCAAGACGACGCTGCTGCCGCGCCGTCATGCCAAGAAGGGCAAGTCGGCTCCCAAGCTCAATACGAGTGAGCCCGACCCGTCTTGGTC
>CAKTUC010000021.1 GCA_934617135.1 uncultured Collinsella sp.
TTGGGGTGCGCCGAGATGGCCCAGCACTCACCGATGGGACCCTCGGGAATGTCATAGCCAAAGACGGTCTCCAGCTGGCGGCCGCCCCAAATCTTCTCGTGGAAAATCGGCGTGAGCTTAATCAAATCGGACATGTGCATACCCCCATCAGGTTGTGCGGGCGCCGAAAACGGCTCAAAGCAAGCGCCCGCCGGATTACAAACTTAAGCCAACGTCACGTTGTGCAGCTCAAAACGGTCGCCAACGTTGCGCGAGACCGAATACTCAAACGCGGCTCCGCTATCCAAAAAGCCGATCTGGTTGAGCTCGAGCAGGGGAGAGCCGGGCTTTACGTTCAGGCGCTCAGCCTCTTCCTCGGTTGCCGCCACGGCACGGATGGTGCGGTGGAAGCTCGAAATCTTAAGCCCGCATTGCTCGCGGATATAGCTGTAGACCGACGCGTACAGGTCCTTTTTCTTCAGACCCGGGATCAGCTCGATCGGCATATAGGTGTACTCAATAACGATGGGCTGACCATCGACCTCGCGTACGCGCACGATGTGATAGGCAAAGTCGTCTTCGGCCATTCCCAGCTGGGTCGCAACCTCTGCCGGCGGATTGACGATCGAGAAATCGTAGACCACCGAGGTCACTTTCTCCCCGCGATGCTCGTACGAAAAGCCTTGGGCACGGTCGTTCTTGCCTTGGAAAAACACCTGGCCGGGAAGCCCCGCCGTGTCCTTGACGTAGGTGCCCGATCCGCGCCGGCTGGTAATAAGGCCTTCCTCGGTGATCTGCTCAATCGCTCGTTTGACGGTGATTTTGGAAACGCTATAGAGCTCACAGAACTCAACGACGGTGGGCAACTTATCGCCCGGCTTAAGGGCGCCGTCCTCGATGCTTCGACGGATATCTGCAGCTATCGCCTCGTATTTGGGAATCATGGAACCTCCTTTCCGGCTTGATTGAGTACAAAAGAAAGTATAGTCAACACCTAAGCATCCCTATTGCGTTTTTGAAAAGTTCGAGAAAGGTTTAATTAAAAAACGCTTCTCTTTAAAAACTAGAGCGCTCTAAATGAATATGCATTTGAATAATGGTGTATTGAGCAAATTGATCGACTCGAGGATGGGGTTGAGCCGTTTTACCGCCCAACGAGCCAAATTCCATGCCCTGCGTTTTCACAGGTAAAACCTGCCAAAACAAACCTGTCCCTTTTTGGCAGGTTTTTGCCTTGGGAGCGGTACCATACAGGCAATGTTAAAACGAGAAAGGTGGGCTCCCATGGAACCTAAGCAGTATTACATCGGCATTGACGTCGGCGGCACTTCGGTTAAGGAGGGCCTGTTCGACGAGGACGGCAACCTGCTGGCCAAGGCCAGCGTGCCCACGCCTCCCATCGTTGACGCCGCGGGCTTTGCCGCGGTGACCGAGGCTATCGACCAGGTGGTCGCCAAGGCCCAGATTCCGCGCGCCTTTGTGGCGGGCATTGGTCTGGCCGTTCCGTGTCCCATCCCGGCATCGGGCGATGCCAAGGTCAAGGCCAACATTGCTATTAACCTGCCCGAGCTAAGAGTCGCCATTCAGAAGCACTGCCCCGACGCGGTCGTGAAGTACGAGAACGATGCTAACGCCGCTGCCATGGGTGAGGCTTGGCTCGGTTCCGCCAAGGGCGTGCAGAACGTGGTGATGGTCACCATCGGTACCGGCGTGGGCGGCGGCGTCATCGTCAACGGCGACGTGGTGTCGGGCGTTGTGGGCGCCGGCGGCGAGATTGGCCACATGTGCCTGAACCCGGCTGAGGAGCGCACCTGCGGCTGCGGCGGTCATGGCCACCTGGAGCAGTATTCCAGCGCCACCGGCGTGGTGAGCAACTATCTTGCCGAGTGCAAGAAGGCGGGCGTCGACCCCATCGAGCTCACCGGCCCCTCCGATTCCAAGGACGTGTTCCAGGCCTGCCGCGAGGGCGACAAGCTTGCGCTGGCAGCTGCCGATACCATGGCCGACTATCTCGGCCGTGCCCTGGCGCTTATTGCCAACGTGGTCGATCCCGAGATGTTCCTGATTGGTGGCGGCGCGTCCGCTTCGGCTGATGTCTACCTCGACAAGGTCCGCGAGCACTTTAAGCAGTACGCGCTCTCTGCCTCGCGCGAGACGCCCATTAAGGTCGCTTCGCTCGGCAACGACGCCGGCATCATCGGCGCCGCCTACGTAGCCCTGCGCGCCGCCGGCAAATAGCTGGTGCAAGGGGGTCAGGTTACTTTGCACTAACATGGTGCAAAAGAGACAGCCTTGGCTCCCATGTCTGCCCCAAAATATGCCGTGGCCCTTCCGTCTGCGAAGGCTCGGCGCCAGCGTGCTACCATAGCTACGTCCAAGTACACATATCAAGTGGAGGATATCCATGGCAAACGTTCTTGTCTTTGGTCACCAGAACCCCGATAACGACGCCATCATGAGCGCCGTCGTCCTGTCTCAGCTGCTCAACCAGGTTGAGTATGCCGGCAACACCTACGAGGCCTGCGCTCTGGGCCAGCTTCCGGCTGAGTCTGCCAAGCTGCTCGCCGACGCCGGCATTGCCGAGCCCCGCGTGATCGAGTCCGTCGAGGCCGGTCAGCTCGTCGTCCTCACCGACCACAACGAGTCCGCCCAGTCCGTTGCCGGTCTTAAGGACGCCACGGTCTTTGGTGTCGTCGATCATCACCGCATCGGCGACTTCGAGACCGCCGGCCCGCTGCACTACATCTGCCTGCCCTGGGGCTCCAGCTGCACCATCGTCACCAAGCTCGCCGGCGTGCTCGGCGTTGAGCTTTCCGACGTCCAGGCTAAGCTGCTGCTCTCGGCCATGATGACCGATACGCTCATGCTCAAGAGCCCCACCACCACCGATGTCGACCGCGCCGTCGCTGCTAAGCTCGGCGAGCAGGTGGGCGTCGACCCGGTCAAGTTTGGCATGGAGGTCTTCCTCACCCGTCCGTCCGGCTCCTTCACTGCAGCCGAGATGGTCGGCAATGACATCAAGATGTTCGAGCCCGCTGGCAAGAAGCTGCTCATCGGCCAGTACGAGACCGTCGACAAGACCCGCGCACTCGGCATGATCGACGAGATCCGTGAGGCCATGCGCGCCTACGCCGCCGAGAAGGGTGCCGACGGCATTGTCCTGTGCATCACCGACATCATGGAGGAGGGCTCGCAGGTCCTGCTCGAGGGTGAGACCGAGGCTGCTCAGAAGGGCCTGGGCATTGCCGACGAGCATGACGGCGTCTGGATGCCGGGCGTCCTCTCCCGTAAGAAGCAGGTCGCTGCCCCCATCATGGCCGCCTGCTAGGTTCTTTTGACCTAACACCGACGACCGGATCGCGGACGCCCCGCGCTCCGGTCGTTTTTTGTGCACGGCGCCGCGTCGTCTCTTGGACAGGCGTGCCCGTGCCGTTGAGCAAATAATGTTCAACCTGTGGTTCCGCTTTTCGGCCACGCCTGCGTGCTTGTCGTGCAGGGTAGGCTAGATGCAAGCGTAATACGTTAGAGCGCGGCGCCGCCACTTGGGCGGGCCGTGCTTTTTTAAGACGGGAGCTTTCCCGTGAAAGGAGCCGCCCATGGCAGCACCCGAGCAGCTGTTCAACGTTCGTGAGCGCAAGCGTTTTGAACGTCATGACATTTGGGAGCGCATCGCCGAGAACGGCACGATTTCTGCCGCCGTCATGGTCTTCGCCGCCATCGCCGCCGTCATTTGCGCCAATACCGATGCCTACGAGGCCATCCATCACTTTTTGGAGACCCCGCTGTATGTGGGTCTGGGCAACCTTACGGCCGGTCTCACCGTTGAGCTTTTCGTCAACGACTTCCTCATGGCGATTTTCTTTTTGTTGGTGGGCATTGAGCTTAAGTACGAGATGACGGTCGGCGAGCTCAAGAATCCGCGTCAGGCCATGCTTCCCATGCTGGCGGCCGTGGGCGGCGTCGTCGTTCCCGCCTGCATCTACCTGATCTTTAACCATGCCGGCGCCCGCAACGGTTGGGCCATTCCCATGGCAACCGATATCGCCTTTGCACTGGGCGTGCTGTCGCTTTTGGGCAATCGCGTGCCCAACGGCGTGCGTGTGTTTTTCTCGACGCTCGCCATCGCTGACGACCTGATCTCCATCGCCGCTATCGCCATTTTCTACGGTCAGAGCCCCAACCCGTTTTGGTTGGGCGCTGCCGCGGTTGTGACCTGCGCGCTTGTGTGGCTCAACAAGACGCAGCACTACCGCTTGGCTCCGTATACGGTGCTGGGCCTGCTGCTGTGGTTCTGCATGTTCAAGAGCGGCGTACATGCTACGCTTGCTGGCGTCATCTTGGCCTTTACCATCCCGGCCAAGTGCGGCGTCAAGCTCGATAGCCTCACCGATTGGCTGGGCGAGTGCCTGCCGCTGCTCGATGACCGCTACGACGACGAGGCACACATCCTGGGCCAGCATGACTTTACCGTCTCGACCACCAAGGTCGAGCGCGTCATGCACCGCGTGACCCCGCCGCTCATCCGCATGGAGCGTCTGATCTCCACGCCGGTCAACTTTGTGATCCTGCCGATCTTTGCGTTCGTGAACGCACAGGTTCGCCTAGTGGGCGTGGACATGAGCACGCTGCTCACCGACCCGGTGACGCTCGGCGTGTACTTTGGCATGCTGCTGGGCAAGCCGATCGGCATCTTTGGTATGACGTTTGCCCTGGTTAAGCTTAAGGCCTGCGAGCTGCCGCGCAATGTCAACTGGCACATGATTGCCGGCGTGGGCATTCTGGGCGGTATCGGCTTTACCATGTCAATCCTCATCAGCGGCCTTGCCTTCCCGACGGCCCAGTTTGAGGTTCTGGCTGCCAAGGCCGCCATCCTTGCCGGTTCGGTCACCGCTGCCGTAATCGGCATGATCTACATGAGCGTGGTCTGCAAGCATCCCTCGCCCAAGGACGAGTAAGAGCGCAAAAACAGGGGCCGGACATGCCCCGGATGCCCTCGTGTGCAAAAAAACGCCGTTTGTGAGTACTGTCACAAACGGCGTTTCATTTTACGTGCGAAAAATAATGGACATAATCATGCAATCTGTACGTTAACGAGTGAACAGTGAATCAGAAACTGACGACGAGGTCCTCATAATGAGGGCGAACAAGGCCAAAGCGGGCTGTTTTTGCCTAAAATCGCTGCTACTAAAAAAGTAACAGTACTCATATTTGCCCTTTTTTGCACACTGGCCCTTTTGTTGCGCGGTTTTAACAAACCGCGCAACTGCTCGACGCTGCAAACGACTCTAAGCGGCAATCTGACGTTCAATTTCAAGGGCGCGACCAGAAGGTCAGCGCCCTTTCATTTCACGTCACCTTGCTCGCTTAGGGTCGTTTTCGCTGACGCTGCCAAAACATCGGCGTTAACCTAGTCGTTTAAGAACGTCCAATGACTGGTTCTATTCCACCGTTCCGTAGACGGCGCCCCAGCCGTGGGCGGCTAAGGCCGAGTTGAGCTGGTCGCAAAGTGACTGGCGGTCGTAATAGCCGGGCGGCAGCAGGTTGACGATTTCCATGAGATCGGGCGCCAGGTCCAAGATTTCGGCCTGTACGATCAGATCCAGGCGGTCGATGGCGTGGCGGTCGTAAAACAGTCCGTCGACCAGGCGCTGCAGGTCGCCGAATTCCTCGGCCTGAAACGATCCGTACTCCATAGTGCCTCCTTGGGCGCCCCACGCCGGCATGCGCGGCGATTCGTTATTCATTGCGATGAACTTAATCTATCACGGCTTCATAACGTTGCGGCGGTGGCGGTCTATACTTAGACGAACTGCAACGTACCGCTTCGCGAAAGGTCGCACCCATGCAGACGATCTACCAGAAGATGGAAACCACCGAACTCGATGCCGCCATCGAGGCGCTCAAGGCTGAGGTCGCCGAGGTCAAGGCCAAGGGCCTGGCGCTCGATATGGCCCGCGGCAAGCCGTCGCCCTCCCAGGTGGGCATCTCGCGCCCCATGCTCGATATCCTCAATGCCGACGCCGATCTGCACGACGGCAACGTCGACTGCTCCAACTACGGCTGCTTTGAGGGCATTCCCTCGGCACGCAAGCTGGCAGGGGAGTTCCTGGGCTGCCCCGCCGAGCAGACGCTCGTGCTGGGTTCGTCGAGCCTTTTGATCGAGCATGACATCGCCGGCATGTTCTGGCGTTGTGGCTCGTGCGGCAGCGAGCCCTGGGACGCCTACGAGGCCGCGCACGACGGCAAGAAGGTCAAGTTCCTGTGCCCCGTTCCCGGCTACGATCGCCACTTTGGCATCACCGCCGACTTGGGCATCGAGAACGTCCCCGTCGCGATGACCGACAACGGCCCCGACATGGACGAGGTCGAGCGCCTCGTTGCCGCCGACGATTCCATCAAGGGTATCTGGTGCGTGCCCAAGTATTCCAACCCCACGGGCATCACCTTTAGCGAGGACACCGTGCGTCGCCTGGTTGAGATGCCCACGGCCGCGCCCGATTTCCGCATCTTCTGGGACAACGCCTACTGCGTGCACGACCTGTACGACGAGACCGACGAGCTCGCCAACATCTTTGACCTCGCTTGCGCGGCGGGCACCGAGGACCGCGTGGTTGCCTTTGCCTCGACGTCCAAGATCACCTTCCCGGGCGCCGGCATCGGCTTTATCGGTGCGAGCCCCGCGGTCATCGCCGAGTTCTCCAAGCGCCTGAAGGCCGGCCTCATCAGCGCCGACAAGCTCAACCAGCTACGTCACGTGCGTTTCCTTCCCACCATCGAGGCGGTCAAGGAGCACATGAAAAAGCATGCCGAGTTCCTGCGCCCGCGTTTTGAGGCCGTCGAGCGTAAGCTCACCGAGGGCTTGGGTGACACGGGCTGTGCCACCTGGACGCACCCCCGCGGCGGCTACTTTGTGAGCTTCGATGGTCCCGAGGGCTCGGCTCAAAAGGTCGCCGCGCTTTGCGCCGACCTGGGCGTCAAGCTCACGCCGGCCGGTGCTACCTGGCCCTATGGCAAGGACCCGCGCGACACCAACATCCGCATCGCGCCGAGCTATCCCACGGTCGAGGACCTGGAGGCCGCGCTCGATGTGCTGGTGCTGGCCGTCAAGCTCGTCGCTGCCGAGCTTGCGCGTGCCGAGCGCGCCTAGCGCGTATGGCCCCGCAAGTCCGGCCCAGTACTATCCGCACTTTCGATACGTAAAGGAGCGTATATATGGATTTGGGTATTTCCACCAACCCCACGCCAGAGCTCTACACCATTAAGGTCACCGGCGAGATCGATATCTCTAACGCCGATAGCCTGCGCAATGCCATCGACCTGGCGCTCGAGCAGCCCACTGAGGCCGTTGAGCTCGATTTTGCCCAGGTGAGCTACATCGATTCGACGGGCATTGGCGTGCTCGTGGGCGCCGCGCACCACGCGGTCGACCACGGTAAGCGCTTTAGCTGCACCAATGTGCAGCCTCCGGTGATGCGCGTGGTTCAGCTGTTGGGTGTCGACCAGGAGATTTCGATCACCGCTGCATAATCTTTGTCCCCAAAAGGGCGTGCCGTTTGGCATATGTTTGTGATGCGCTCGGACGTTTTGGCGTCCGGGCGCTATACTTGACCGAATGAATAGACGAGTTCCGGCCGAATGGCGCGGTGCGGGCTCGACTCACATCGAGCCTTGGAGGTATGTGTGTTTGGTATTGGAGAGGGTGAGCTCGCGATCATCGTGGTCTTCGGCTTTTTGCTGTTTGGCCCGGATAAGCTCCCGCAGATGGGCCGTACGATCGGCCGTGCCATCCGTCAGTTCCGCGAGACGCAGGAAAAGATGACGGCCGTTGTTCAGTCCGAGATTATCGATCCGGTAAGCGAGGCCGCGTCGGCCCCGGTCAAGCCCAAGAAGGCCGCTGCGACCGACGACGATTCCGATGCGGACGAGGATGCCGCCGAGACGGCAGCGCCCGCCAAGAAGGAGACCTTTGCCGAGCGTCGCGCCCGTCTTGCTGCCGAGAAGGCTGCAAGCGAGGGTGCCGCCGAGGAGCCTGAGGCCGAGGGCGCCGAGCCCGCCGCCGAGTCCGAGGCTGACGCCGCCGAGCCCGCTCCCGTTGCAGAGCCGGAGCCCGAGCCCGAGCCGGCAGAGCCCACGACGGCTGACCTCTACGCCCGTCGTCCCCGCAAGCGCAAGGCCGTCGTCGACCAGCTCGCCCGCGAGCTCGAGGCCGAGGACGAAGCCGCTGCCGTCGACGCCCCGAAGGGAGGCGATGAGTAATGCCTATCGGACCTGCGCGAATGCCGCTCTTCGATCATTTGGGAGAGTTCCGTCGCCGCTTGACCATCGTGGTCGTGTCGGTATTTGCCGCAGCCATCGTGCTGTATTTCGCCACGCCCGTGGTGCTCGATATCCTGGAAGACCCCATCCGCTCCTTTGTGCCGGACGGTAAGTTCTACATCACCACCACGCTCGGCGGCTTTGGCCTGCGCTTCTCGCTGGCTATCAAGATGGCCGTGGTCATGTGCACGCCCATGATCATCTGGCAGATCCTGGCGTTTTTCCTGCCGGCACTGCGCCCCAACGAGCGCAAGTGGGTCGTGCCCACGGTGCTCGCCTCGACGGTGCTGTTCTTCCTGGGCGCCATCTTCTGCTACTTCATCATTATCCCGGCGGGCTTTGAGTGGCTCATCGGCGAGACCTCGGCCGTCGCTACGGCGCTGCCCGACCTGGAGAACTACGTCAACATGGAGCTGCTCTTTATGATCGGCTTTGGCGTGGCGTTCGAGCTTCCGCTCATCATCTTCTACCTGTCCGTTTTCCACATCGTGTCCTACGCCGCCTTCCGCAGCGCTTGGCGCTATGTGTACGTGGGCCTGCTCGTGGCCTCGGCCGTGATCACGCCCGACGGCTCGCCCGTCACCCTGGGCCTTATGTACGGCGCCCTGCTCTCGCTCTACGAGATCTCGCTCGCCGTTGCCCGTGTGGTCATCACCGCGCGCGAGGGCAAGGAGGGCCTGTTCGTGAGCCGTCTGGACCTGTTCTCGGACGACGAGGAGTAAATCGGTATGCACGAGGTTGGCATTGTCAACGGCATACTCGATACAGTGATTCGCGCGGCGCGTGGGGCGGGGGCCTCGCGCGCCGTTTTGGTAACGCTGCGTATCGGGGATATGACCGAGGTCGTGCGCGAGGCACTCGACTTTGCCTGGGAGACGTTTCGCGACGAGGACCCGCTCACGAAGGGCTGCGAGCTTGCCGTGGAGGAAGTCCATCCACAAAGCGAGTGTCTGGACTGCGGCGAGGTCTTTGAGCACGACCGCTTTCATTGCCGCTGCCCCCAATGTGGCGGCGCCAACGTGCGCCTACTGCACGGCCGCGAGCTCGACATCGCAAGCATCGAGATCGAAACACCCGACGATTAGCCCGTCCAGCCATCTAGTGATGGGGTATAAAGGGGCCAAAGTAAGGAGTGCCGAGTATGGCTGAGAAAACGATTGATATCGCATCGCCGATTCTGTCGCGCAATGAGCGCCTGGCAGATCAGCTGCGTCAGCGATTTAATGAGACAAACACCTATGTGATCAATGTGCTGTCGAGTCCTGGCTCGGGCAAGACCACCACGATTCTGGGCACCAACGAGCGCCTGCGTGACAAGGCTGGCCTGCGTTGCGCCGTCATCGAGGGCGATATCGCCTCGGATGTCGACGCCATCACCATGAAGGAAGCCGGCATGCCCGCTATCCAGATCAACACGGGCGGCCTGTGCCACCTCGAGGGCAATATGATCATGGAGGCAGTCGACGCGTTCGACCAAGCTGTGGGTCTGGAAAACATCGACGTCATCTTTATCGAAAACGTGGGTAACCTGGTCTGCCCGGTCGACTTTGACCTGGGCGAGAACCTGTCCATCATGATCCTCTCGGTTCCCGAGGGCGACGACAAGCCCATCAAGTACCCGGGCATCTTCCAACACGCCGGCGCACAGCTACTCAACAAGGTCGATGTGGCCCCGGCTTTCGATTTTGACATGGATAGGTATACTAAGACACTCGATGACCTCAATCCGCAGGCGCCGCGGTTTGCCGTGAGCGCGCGCAAGGGCGAGGGCATGGATGCCTGGTGCGATTGGCTCATCGGGCAGATTGAGCAAGCAAGGGCGTAAGTCGGCCGCCATACGGGCGGGCGTAGCCGCAGAGATACGAGATAGGAGCCTCTTTTGAAGCTCATCATCGCCGAGAAAAACGACGCCGCGCGTCAGATTGCCGAGCGGCTGTCGACGGGCAAACCCAAAAAGGACAAGGTGTACAACACCGCCATCTACCGTTTTGAGTGGAAGGGCGAGGAGTGCGTGACCATCGGCCTTGCCGGTCACATCCTGGCGCCCGATTTTTGCGACAGCGTGCTGTTCGATAAAAAGCTGGGTTGGTATTCGGTGACCGAGGACGGCGAGATGCTGCCGGCCGACATGCCCGATGGCCTGGCCCGTCCGCCCTACGACACCAAGCGCAAGCCGTTTCTTGCCGACGGCATCTCCATCAAGGGTTGGAAGCTCGAGAGCCTGCCTTACCTTACCTGGGCGCCGGTCATCAAGCTGCCGGCCGAGAAGGAACTCATTCGTTCGCTCAAGAACCTCGCTAAAAAGTCCGACAGCGTCATTATCGCCACTGACTTTGACCGCGAGGGCGAGCTGATCGGTTCGGACGCCCTCAACAAGGTGCGCGAGGTGGCGCCGGACTTGCCGGTTGCCCGCGCCCAGTATTCTTCGTTTACCAAGGCCGAGATCACGCACGCCTTCGATAACCTCGTCACGCTCGACCAGAACCTGGCCGACGCTGGCGAGAGCCGCCAGCATATCGACCTCATTTGGGGCGCGGTGCTCACGCGTTACCTGACGCTCGCCAAGTTCGGTGGCTTTGGCAACGTGCGCTCTGCCGGCCGCGTGCAGACCCCGACGCTCGCCCTGGTGGTCGAGCGCGAGCGCGAGCGCATGGCGTTTGTGCCCGAGGACTATTGGCAGATTCGCGGCATGGGCGCTGCGCAGGGCGCCGCCGAGGACGATCGCTTTAAGATCGCGCACAAGACGGCGCGCTTTACCGACAAAGACGCTGCCGAGACGGCGTACGGCCATGTTGACGGCGCCACGACGGCAACCGTCGCCGCGGTGACCAAGCGCTCGCGCAAGCAACAGCCACCCACGCCGTTCGCGACGACCTCGCTGCAGGCTGCCGCCGCGGCCGAGGGCATCTCGCCTGCGCGTACGATGCGCATCGCCGAGTCTCTCTACATGGCGGGCCTCATCAGCTACCCGCGTGTCGACAACACCGTGTACCCCGCGACGCTCGACCTGGGCGCCGTGGTGAGCGACCTGGCAAAGATCAACCCGGCGCTGGCACCCGTGTGCAAAAAGGTGCTCGCCGGCCCCATGAAGCCCACGCGCGGCAAGGTCGAGACCACCGACCACCCGCCGATCTATCCCACGGGCGAGGGCGATCCGTCCACGCTCGACGGCGGCCAGCGCAAGCTCTACGACCTCATCGCCCGCCGTTTCCTGGCGACGCTCATGGGCCCCGCGACCATCGAGAACACCAAGCTCGAGCTCGATGTGAACGGCGAGCCGTTCGTGGCTTCGGGCGACGTGCTCGTGACCCCGGGCTTCCGCGAGGCCTACCCGTACGGCCTTAAGCGTGACGAGCAGATGCCGCCGCTGGAGCAGGGCGATACAGTCGATGTGTTCGACATTAAACTCGAGGCCAAGCAGACCGAGCCGCCCGCGCGCTACAGCCAGGGCAAGCTCGTGCAGGAGATGGAAAAGCGCGGCCTGGGCACTAAGTCCACGCGCGCGAGCATCATCGAGCGCCTGTATGCCGTGCGCTACCTCAAAAACGATCCCGTGGAGCCGAGCCAGCTGGGCATCGCCATCATCGACGCGCTGACGCAGTTTGCCCCGCGCATCACGAGCCCCGATATGACCAGCGAGCTCGACGGCGACATGACCCGCGTGGAGCGCGGCGAGGATACCGAAGAGCATGTCGTGACGCACTCGCGCGCGCTGCTGGCCGGCGTGCTCGACGAGCTGCTCAAGCACACGCAGGAGCTGGGCGACGCCATCAGCGACGCCGTCACGGCTGACGCGCGCGTGGGCGCCTGTCCCAAGTGCGGCAAGGACCTGGTCATGAAGACGAGCGCCAAGACCCGCGGCAGCTTCATTGGCTGCATGGGCTGGCCCGACTGCGATGTGACCTATCCGGTGCCGAGCGGCGTCAAGGTAAGTCCGCTCGAGGGCGAGGCGGCCGTGTGCCCCGAGTGCGGCGCGCCGCGCATTAAGTGTCAGCCGTTCCGCCAGAAGGCCTTCGAGATCTGCGTGAACCCCACGTGCCCCACCAACTACGAGCCCGATCTTAAGGTGGGCGAGTGCAAGGTGTGTGCTGAGGCCGGACGCCATGGCGACCTGATCGCGCACAAGAGCGAAAAGAGCGGCAAGCGCTTTATCCGCTGCACCAACTACGACGATTGCGGCGTGAGCTATCCGCTGCCGGCGCGCGGCAAGCTCGAGGCGACGGGCGAGACCTGCCCCGAGTGCGGTGCCCCCATCGTGGTGGTCAACACGGCGCGCGGCCCGTGGCGCATCTGCGTGAACATGGACTGCCCGACCAAGGAGAAGAAGCCCGCCCGCGGCCGCAAGACGACGACCAAGGCGAGCACGGCAAAGAAGACCACGGCGGCGAAGAAGACCACGACCGCCAAAAAGACGACCGCCAAGAAGGCCACGACAAAGAAGGCCGCCGCCGACAAATAGCCGTACGGTCGAAACATCACCCAAAACAAAGACGAGCGAGGACCTCAAAATCCTCGCTCGTCTTTTATCCGGCAGTTAGGGACGTTCCTTTTCTGCCGGCAGTTTAGGAACGTCCCTAACTGCCGGCTTTGGGGCGCCCAGTGACTACTTCACCTCGACGGGTTTGGCGCCGGAATAGCGCTCCTCAAAATCTAGGCGGTACTTATTGTCATTGGTGCCCGCCACGTTGTCGCGTGACAGCGGTGCCACGATCTCATTCTTGTGGTCCGCGGGCTTGGCGTATTTCAGGCTGATCTCCCAAGCGTCGCAGATCGCGTCGATGCGGTGATCCAGGTCGTCGTACAGGGCGATGATGTCCTTCCAGGAGCTGTAGTTCTTGGAGCTCGTGGGGACGTCCAGGTCCTCGACGATATCGTAATACTGCTCGATGGTGTCCTCCGTGCGCTCGGCGACGTCGGCGAGATTTTGACGGGTGGTGCGATCTTCTTCCAGATAGCTGCCGTTAAAGGCCTGCGCGCAGGCGCGAACCTGGCTGTCGAGGTCTTCGAGCAGGTCGTAGTATTCGCTCAATCGACGGTAGAGGTTCTGCTCGGAAAGCGTTGTTTCGCCGCCATCCTCGTCGTCATCGTCATCATCGTCGTACAGGCTGTTGGGATCGCCGAAGGGCTTTAGGTCATCGGCATCGTCATCGTGGTGCAGCTTGGCTACCTCGGCAGTCGTCTGCGTGGCGGCGTTGTCGAACGGCTTGATCACAAAGAAGATGACCAGGGCGATGATGATCGCCACCAGCACAACGATAACGGCGATGAGCGGCCCGGTGCCGCTCTTTTTGGGAGCGGGGGCCTGTAGCGAGGCGGGCGTATACGCGGAAGCCGGCTGCTGCTGGGGCGAGCCGCCCGCGACAGGATCGTTTGATTTGGTTTGCGACGTATCGAGGGCGCCGGTCTGCTCAAAAGCGGGCTGGCCATCGCTCGCGGCTGCTTGCTCAACGGGTGCACCGCACGAGGTGCAGAACTTGGCATCATCTGCAAGAAGCTTGCCGCACGAGGCGCAATACCGAGACATTGCCACTCCTTTCGCCACATTTCAATGCAATACGTCGATTATACCCAGCGTCCCAAAAAGCCGGCAGTTAGGGACGTTCCTTTTCGGCCGGGTAGTCGCCTGCGACGTTCTTAAACGACTAGTCATTCAAGAACGTCCCCAACGACTAGGTTGGGTTTGGGGTGCGCCTGCCCCTGGGGTATCATGGCTTGGTTGCTATAACTCGCATTTTCGCGCCTTGTAGGAAGGGGCTGCGCCCATGGCTTTTGAGCCCGTTCAACATAGCTTTATCACGCTCGAGGGCGTCGACGGCGCCGGCAAGTCTACGCAGGCGCGTCTGCTGGCCCGCACGCTCGACCTTGCCGGCTACCAGGTTGTGAGCCTGCGCGAGCCGGGCGGCACTGCCATCAGCGAAAAGATCCGCGCCCTGCTGCTCGACCCCGCCAACACGGCGATGGGCGATACCTGCGAGCTGCTGCTCTACGAGGCCGCGCGTGCCCAGCTGGTGCACGAGGTCATCGCGCCCGCCCTTGCGGCCGGCAAGGTGGTCCTGTGCGACCGCTTCTACGATTCCACGACCTGCTACCAGGCGTTTGCCGATGGCCTCGATCGCCAGATGGTACGCGACGCCAACAACCTGGCTGTCGCCGGTACGCATCCGGCGCTCACGCTCGTCTATCACATCACGCCCGAGCAGGCGGCGCTGCGCATGGCGGCCCGCGGTGCGGCCGATCGCATGGAGGCCAAGGGCATGGCCTTCCAGGAGCGTGTCTATCAGGGATTTTGTGCCATTGCTGCCGAGGAGCCAGACCGCGTAAAGCTCATCGACGCCGCTGCGTCGATCGCAGACGTCTTCGCGCAGACGGTCGAGCTGGTTCGTGCGCACGGCCTTGACATTCCCCAAGATGCTGTCGCCGCCGCGCTCGCCCAGGAGGCTGAGTAACATGGCCCCCGCTCAGGCAAGCCTGCTCGCCAAGCTCGACACCCAGGAACGCGTGCGCGACTTTTTGACCAACGCCATCGCAAACGGCCGCGCATCGCACGCCTACCTGTTCTTGGGCGCGCCCGGCGCCGGTAAGCTCGACGCCGCATGGGCGCTTGCCCAGGCATTCCTGTGCGAGCGGGACGGCTGTGGTTCGTGCGACAGCTGCGTGCGCGTTGCCCGCCATACGCATCCCGACGTGCACTATTACACGCCCGAAAGTGCTACGGGCTATCTCATCGCGCAGACCCGCGAGCTGCTCGACGACGTGCCCTTGGCGCCCATCCGCGCCAAGGCTAAGGTCTACATCATCGACCGTGCCGAGCAACTGCGCGCCAACACCGCCAACGCACTGCTCAAAACACTCGAAGAACCGCCCGAGGGCGTCATGTTCATCCTGCTGGGCACCTCGGCCGACGTAATGCTGCCCACCATTGTGAGCCGCTGCCAGTGCGTGCCGTTTCGGCTGGTATCGCCCGCCGTCGCCGCGCAGGCCGTGAGCCGCGCCACCGGCCAGGACCCCGCGCGCTGCCGCATGGCCGTCGCCGTGGCGGGAAGCCCCACGCGTGGTATCGAGTTCCTTAAGAGCGCCGAGCGTCAGGACGCCCGCCGCCAGATGGTCCGCGCCATCGATTCGCTCATCGCTGCCGACGAGGCCGATGTGCTCAGTCGCGCCAAGTCGCTCATCGTCGCCGTCAAGGCGCCGCTCGCCGAGGTCAAGTCCACGCAGGAAAAGGTGCTCGAGCAAAATGCCGACTACCTGTCGCGTGGAGCATTGAAGCAGCTTGAGGACCGCAACAAGCGCGAACTCAACGCGCGCGAGCGTTCGGGTATCATGGAAGCGCTGGCGAGCGCGCGGACGCTCATGCGCGACGTGCTGCTGACGCTTCAGGATGAGGCGGCAGACGTTGTGAACGAGGACGTGCGCGACACGATCGGGCGGCTTGCCGCCGCGACCAATGTTGCGGGTGCCACCCGGGCGCTCGAGGCGGTTACCACCGCTGAGCGCAACATCGCCAGAAACGTTACTCCCCAGCTGGCCATCGAGGTCATGCTGTTCGATATCAGGAAGGCACTGAAATGCCGTTAGTCGTACCCGTTAAGTTTACCTACGCCTCGCGCGACCTGTGGTTCGACCCACAGGACCTGGATATCCTCGAGGCCGATTATGCCATTTGCTCTACCGAGCGCGGAACCGAGATCGGCCTGGTCACGGCCGATCCCTTCGAGGTGCCGCTCGACGAAATCGGTCAGCCGCTCAAGCCCGTGTTGCGCGTAGCGAGCGACATCGACCTGCAGCTTGCCGACGACCTGGCCATCCAGGGCGACGAGGCGATGGTCGATTTCCGCCGTCTGGTCAAGGAACTCGACCTCGAGATGAAGCCGGTCGGCGTCGAGTACCTGTTTGGCGGCGAGAAAGCCGTGTTCTACTTTGCTGCCGAGGAGCGCGTCGATTTCCGTCAGCTCGTCAAGGACCTGTCCTCGACGCTGCATATTCGCGTCGACATGCGCCAGATCGGCGTGCGTGACGAGACCCGCCTGGTGGGCGGCTATGCCCAGTGTGGCCAGGAGCTCTGCTGCACGCGCTTTGGCGGACAGTTTGAGCCGGTTTCGATCCGCATGGCAAAAGAGCAGGACCTGCCGCTCAACTCGTCCAAGATTAGCGGCGTCTGCGGCCGCCTGATGTGCTGCCTGCGCTACGAGTTCGAGGCCTACAAGGACTTTAAGAGCCGCGCGCCCAAAAAGAAGACGCTTATCGATACGCCGCTTGGCAAGGCGCGCATCCAGGAATACGACACCCCGCGTGAGCAGCTGGTGTTGCGCCTGGAGAACGGCAAAGTCTTTAAGGTCAACCTGGCCGATATGACCTGCTCCGAGGGCTGCAAAAAGAAGGCCGCCGAGCAGGGTTGCAACTGCCGTCCCGACTGCGTGACGCGCGATGTGCTCGAGCGCATCGAGTCGCCCGAGATGCGCCTGGCGCTTATGGAGCTCGACCGCGAGAACGGCGTCGACGTGGGCGATGGCCTGTCGAGCGCCGATCGCTTGGCGGGCACGTCGATGCCCAAGCGCCGTCGTCGCGATGCAGATGCCGATGCTCGCGCTGCTCAGAGCCAGGGCGAGGGCCGTGGCCGCGGTAAGGGTCGCGGTAAGGCCGAAGCGCCCGAGGCCGAGGAAGCCGCCGGTGGCCGTCGCCGTCGCAAGCGTGCGGGCTCGGGCGATGCTGGCGAGGCCGCGGCTGCAGGTAAGAATACCTCCCGCGAGCGCGAGGCTCATCAGCCCCAGCAGCAGAATCGCGGCGGTGGCATGAACCCCACGCGCCGTCGTCGTCGTCATTTGTCGAGCGAGGAGCGCGAGGACGCCTTCCGCGCAGCAGCCGCTCGCGAGGCCGGTGCCGCTCCCAAGGGCGGCTCGGGTTCCGATGCTCCTGCCGACAAGGGTGGCAAGCAGCGCAACGATGACGAGCGCGCTCCGCGTCCGCGCCGTCGCCATTCCTCGGGCACGCAGCAAAAGCCCTCGGTGCCTTCTGTGGCCGATCAAGTCTCGGATGGCGAGGTCAAGGTCACGCGTCGTCGTCCTGGAGACGGCGGAGGGGCGGCTGCCAAGGCCACGCGCGGCGCCGCTCGCGACGAACGCGAGTCGCGCGAAGATCATGGTGGCGAGGATTCGGCCGACCAGGGCCAGAAGCGCCGCCGCCGTCGTCGTTCCCGCAAGCCGCGTCAAGATGGTGGCGAGGGCTCGACCCAAAACTCGTCCGCACCGCAACCGCCTGCCGGCGAATAACGCCCGCGAGCGGATTTAACTTGTCCTGCCCCGAGTGCATCGGGGTATCATAGCGCTGAATCAACAACCCTCCCTGCGACCGAACGTAGGGAGGGTTGTGTCTTGAAGAGGCATTTGAATGTGTTGGGTCGCTTGCAAGGTGTTGGCGCCCTACCGTTTGCGGATGAATTACTACCGTTTGCCGAGCGCGCGGCACACGAAGCGCTTGAGGCGTTGTCGCCCACGCGATGCGCCGGTTGCGAGCGCGCCGGTGCGCTTATTTGCCAAGACTGTCTGTCGGCGTTTACGCTCATAGACCCGCGCCATAGCTGCACCCGATGCGGCGCCCCGTTTGGAGACCTGCTGTGTACCGAGTGCTCGGTCGAGGGCGCGTCCTCGGCAATGGCCGAGGCGCTCGATCGCTGCTTGGCGTGCGCCGTCTATGTGCACCCGCTGCCGCGCATCATTAAAGCGTACAAAGACGCGGGCGAGCGACGCCTGGCGTCGTATCTAGCGGAGCTGCTATACGACACCGCCTTACATGCCCAGGTCGCGGCACCCGAACGCTACGGCGGTGTGTTGTCCGGCGCCGATGCGGTGGTGTTTGTGCCCGCGACGGCGGCGGCGTTTCGGCGACGCGGCTTCGATCATATGGAAGCCATCGCGCGCCCATTTTGCGAGCTGTCGGGTGTTCCGTTGATCGACGCCCTCGTTAAATACGGCCATGGCGACCAGCGCGAACTCGGTCGTGAAGAACGCCGTGAACGCGCCCGAGGTATGTACGAGACCGTTGAGGACGTGCGCGGCCTCCGCCTGCTGCTCATCGATGACGTCATTACCACGGGCGCGACCATGGCCGCTGCGTCGGCGGAACTCAGGCGTGCCGGCGCTGCGGCCGTCGATGGCCTTGCTATAGCGCGCGTTTGGTAGGGGTGGTTCAGATGGCAATAAAGATCGGGCAGCGCAGCAAGCCGACAAGCGAGCAGTTAGCGGCATCCGTAATCCTGACGGGCGCCTCGGCGCTGCGCATGATTCGAGCCGAGCGCCGGCAGATGGGCTACATCGGCTGGAAGGACCTCGAACCCGAGGAGGAACGCCGCGTACTGAGCGCGTCATCGCCCTCGACCGAGGATATCTATCTTCCCGACCTGGTGCGGATCGGAGCTAAAAGCGGCGAGGTGCAAGAAGACCTGTGCCTGCTAGTGGGGTCTGCGGCACAGCGCCGTCGCATGCCTGGCGTGAGTTGGTCTGTCTGCTCCGCGGGGTTGCCGGCCGGCTCGATTTTAGAGGTGGAACCGGGGGTGTACAGCCTATCTTCCGAGGCCCTTTGCGTTGCCGTTGCGCGCGAGGTTGGCTGCATTCAGGCATTTGCCCTGGCCCAGGAGCTGTGCTCCAAGATTTCACTGAGCGATCGCGGGAAGTATCTGCCTCCCTACACCTCGCCTGTTGCGAACAAACTTGCAAAGGAAAAGGACCAGCCGCCAGATGTGGGCTACTTTGAGGTCGAGCCGGTTCTGACGCCCGAGCGGCTTACGGACTATCTCGCAGCATGCAAGGGAAGCGATGCCAAACGGCTGCTGCGCCTATGCCCCTACCTGCCGGAAAATCTGCGTTCACCCATGGAATGCATCATGCTTGCCATGTTTTCACTTCCGTTTTCCTATGGGGGATTTGCTTGCGGTCCCTTTAAGACCGACTACAAAATCGAGTTCAATGACCGTGCGCAGGCAATCTCGGGAATGCCCCATGCGATTTGCGATGCGTACCAGGAAGCAGCCCGGTTTGACCTGGAATACAACGGTGAGCAGGGCCATGGAGCCCGAAGCGGACGCATCCACGACGAAAAACGTAACACGGGCTTTCTGGCCATGGGGATCGAGGTCGCGACCGTCAACAACGAGATGCTTTGCGACATGGAAGCGATGGAAGCACTCGCATGGCGCATTCACCAGCGCATGGGCAAGCGGTACCAAAACCGCGTGGAGGCTCGTCGAAAGAAGCAAGATGTTCTGCTGAACACGCTCCGAGCGTGCTTTGGGCTTAAACCAGCTTAGTTGCATGGCTTCAAAGGGGGTTCGTTCAGGGGCTCTGTGCAAAAAATGGCAAATATGAGTACTGTTACTAGATTGGTAGCAGCGAAATTTAATAGTTGCGGACTGAAAACGTGCATTCATTGAATAGATAATAAACAAATGTGGAGTAACTTGACGCCAAGTAGGCTGCGTGGAAATCAAAAAGGGCTTACAAGGCTGAATAACGCTGCTACTAAATTGGTAACAGTACTCATATTTGTCGTTTTTTGCACACGGCATCCTGAGACGGGTGCCCCGGGGCTCCCCGTAGGGGAGCCCCGGGCTTCATGGGGGCACGAATGGTCCGCTCCGACCTGCAAAATCTGTGCTCACGGTGCGAATGACGTCCCTAACCTTAAACTTTAGCTTGAACTTAGCTATAA
>CAKTUC010000022.1 GCA_934617135.1 uncultured Collinsella sp.
GCGGCGGCGCATCTGGCCGAACGAGTCCCCATACCCTCGTTCGGTCAGACGCGCCGCCGCTGTTTGTGTTTGTGCCGTATAATGTCCACTACCTATGACGCGATACAAAAGAAAGGTGTTTGCCCATGCAGGCACAGAAGGCGGAGGGAACCCGCGACCTTATCGGCGCCGAGATGCGCGCCTGGCAAAAGATGCAGCAGATTGCGGCCGGCGTGTTCGAGCCGTTTGGTTTTAAGCCCATCGAGACGCCCGCGATCGAGCAGGTGGACGTATTTGTCCACGGTATCGGCCAGTCGACCGACGTCGTGCGCAAAGAGATGTTCCGCGTGTTCAGCGGCGCCAACCTGGAGCGCGTCTTTACCGAGGGCACCGACACCAAGCTTAAGCCCAAGCAGCGCCTGGCGCTTCGTCCCGAGGGCACGGCCGGCGTGGTTCGCGCCGTCGTGGAGAACAACCTGGTGCCCCAGGGCTCCACGCCGTTTAAGGCCTACTATGCCGAGGCCATGTTCCGCGGCGAGCGTCCCCAGAAGGGCCGTCTGCGTCAGTTCCACCAGGTAGGCATCGAGTGGCTCGGCGCTCCCGATCCGGCAGCCGACGCCGAGTGCATCATCATGCTCATGGAGTTCTACAAGCGCCTGGGCTTCGATCTTTCCAAGCTTCGTCTGCTCATTAACTCGATGGGCGATGCCCAGTGCCGCCCGGCTTATCGTGAGCAGGTCAAGCAGTTCATCCTCGATCACGCCGACGAGATGTGCGACGAGTGCCGCGAGCGCGCCGAGCTCAACCCGCTGCGCGCCTTCGACTGCAAGAACGACCATTGCCGCGAGATCATGGCCGACGCCCCGCTGATGGGCGACAACCTGTGCGACGAGTGCCGCGAGCACTACGAGCAGGTCAAGCGCTACCTGGATGCCGCCGGCATCGAATATGTCGAGGACCCCACACTGGTGCGCGGCCTGGACTACTACACCCGTACCGTCTTTGAGGTCGAGGCCCCCGGCGCCGGTGTCGGCTCCATCGGTGGCGGCGGTCGCTATGACGGCCTGGTCGAGCTCGAGGGTGGCAAGCCCACGGCCGGCGTCGGCTTCGCTGTCGGTTTTGAGCGTGCGCTGCTGGCCCTGCAGGCCTTTGGTAACGACTTGGGTGCCGAGGAGGCCCCGTGCGTCTACGTCGCCAATGCCGGCAAGGAGCTGCGTCAGAACGTCTTTACCATTACGCAGGAGCTTCGCGCTGCAGGGATTGTGACCGAGGCCGACTATCAGGGTCGTTCGCTCAAGGCCCAGTTTAAGCAGGCCGATAAGGTGGGCGCCAAGCTCATCCTGGTCCTGGGCGGCGACGAGCTTGCCGCCGGCAAGGTCAAGGTGCGCGACATGGAGAGCCATGACGAGGTTCTCGTCGATCTGGCCAACGTCGTCGAGGCGGTTCGCGAGCGCCTGTAGCGCATCTTTTTGAGCTGCGGGCCGCTAACGTGCCCTGCTCATGGAGAGCGATTGTTACGGGGGTGTTTCGCTTTTATGCGGAATGCCCCCGTTTACGTATGCCGTCCACCGAGAAATACGACCATTTAGGGCAAAAACCCTTGCAATGCAGAAAATACTTTTGTGTGGTAAAGCGCAATCAGCGCCGAAAGTTTTTGTCGAGTGCCTATAATGAATATCGCATGTTACGTGCATAGAAGGAGGAATGGGAGGAAACGTGGCTGAGAACCCAAGCAACCAGTCTGTACCCGAAGCCGCGGCGCGTGTCGCTGCCGTGGTCAACCGCCTCGTTAACCGAATCGGCTCGAATGCCGAGTCCAAGGAGCGTCTCGCCGAGATCGAGATCCCCGAGGAGCTGCGCGACAATCTGGCGCTGTTCTTGCGCCTGGAGCGCCGTGTGCTTAGCGAGTATGATCCCGAGATCGCGGACCTGTTCGACAAGATTTTGACAGCCGAGATTGTGGCCAATGCCGGCAATCCCGGTAGCCGTGCTGCCGACGAGTCCGTCGACGAGCAGGGCGTGCCCACTGCCGACGAGCCCACCGCCGTGGCGTTTCGCGAAGTCGTTGATCTGATCGACAGCCTGCCGCTCGATAAACAGCAGGTTATCGTCCGCGCTTTTACGAGCTTCTTCCATCTGGCAAACCTGTCGGAGGAGAACTACCGCGTGGCGCAGCTGCGCGAGCGCGAGGCCGGCGCGTCGACCGATACAGAGGTCGATCCCGCCAACGAACTCACCGTCGCCTATCACCAGTTGGTAAACGAGATGGGTGTCGAGGGCGCCAACGAGCTGCTCGACAAGCTGGAGTTCCACCCTGTCTTTACCGCACATCCCACTGAGGCCCGTCGCAAGGCCGTCGAGGGCAAGATTCGCCGTATCTCCAACCTGCTGGAGGAGCGTCCGCGTCTGGGCGGCTCCGACCTGGTGGAGAACGAGCGCCACATGCTGCAGGAGATCGACGCCCTGGTTCGCACGAGCCCCATCGCACTCAAGAAGCCCACGCCGGTCGAGGAAGCCGATACCATCATCGACATCTTCGATAACACGCTGTTCGACGTTATCCCCGTCATCTATCGTCGTTTTGACGACTGGGTGCTGGGCGACAAGGCCGGCACCGTGCCGCCGCTGTGCCCGGCATTCTTCCATCCCGGCAGCTGGATCGGCTCTGACCGCGACGGCAACCCCAACGTCACCGCTAAGGTAAGCCGCGAAGTCGCCGCCAAGTATTTCACCCATATGGTGCTCAAGCTCGAGGACAAGTGCCGCCGCATCGGCCGCAACCTCACGCTCGAGGCCACCTACAGCAAGCCGTCTGCCGAGCTCATGAACCTGTGGAACCATCAGGTCGAGATGAGCACCCAGTACACCGCGCGTGCTGAGTTGATTTCCGAGCACGAGCCGCATCGCGCCGTCATGCTCGTCATGGCCGATCGTTTGAACGCCACCGTGCGTCGCATCACCGACACCATGTATCACAGCGCAGACGAGTTCCTGGATGACCTGCGTGTCGTTCAGCGCTCCCTGGCCGCCTGCGGTGCCGTCCGTGCTGCCTACGGCCCGGTTCAGACCATCATCTGGCAGGTCGAGTCCTTCGGCTTCCATATGGTCGAGATGGAGTTCCGTCAGCACTCCGTGGTGCACGCCCGCGCCCTCAAGGATATCCACGAGAACGGTATCCACGGCGACCTGCAGCCCATGACGCGCGAGGTCATCGATACCTTCCGCGCTATCGGCTCCATCCAAAAGCGCTACGGCAAGAAGATGGCGCACCGCTACATCATCTCGTTCACCAAGAGCGCCCAACATGTGGCCGACGTCTTTGAGCTTGCCCACCTGTCCTTTGCGCACGAGGAGGATGTCCCCGAGCTCGACGTGATCCCGCTGTTCGAGCAGCTCGAGGACCTCGAGGGCTGCGTCGACGTGCTCGACCAGATGCTTACTCTGCCCGTGGTGCAAAAGCGCCTTGCCCAGACCAACCGCCGCATGGAGGTCATGCTGGGCTACTCCGACTCTTCCAAGGATGCCGGTCCTACCACGGCCATGCTCGCGCTGCACTCCGCGCAGGAGCGTATTGCCAAGTGGGCCGAGAAGAACGATATCGACCTGGTGCTCATGCACGGTCGCGGCGGTGCCGTGGGCCGTGGCGGCGGTCCGGCCAACAAGGCCGTGCTGGCGCAGCCCAAGGGTTCGGTCAACTGCTTCTTTAAGCTCACCGAGCAGGGCGAGGTCATCTTTGCCCGTTACGGCAACCGCACGCTGGCTCAGCGCCATGTTGAGTCCGTTGCCGCCGCAACGCTTTTGCAGTCGGCCCCGAGCGTCGAGAAGACCAACACCGAGACCACGCAGAAGTTCTGGGATATGGCGGAGAAGCTCAACGCAGTAAGCCATGAGCGCTATCTGGACCTGCTGAACACCGAGGACTTTACACCGTGGTTCTCGACCGTGACGCCGTTGACCGAGGTCGGTCTGCTGCCGATCGGCTCGCGTCCCGCCAAGCGCGGTCTTGGTGCCAAGTCGCTCGACGACCTGCGTACTATTCCGTGGATCTTCAGCTGGAGCCAAGCGCGCATTAACCTGGCCGCTTGGTACGGCCTGGGCACCGCCTGCGAGCAGCTGGGCGATCTTGACCAGCTCAAGGCTGCCTACCAGGAGTGGCCGTTCTTCCGCACGTTCATCGACAACATCGAGATGTCGATCGCTAAGACCGATCAGCGCATCGCCAAGATGTACCTGCACCTGGGCGATCGCCAGGATCTGTCCGAGAAGGTCTTCACCGAGATGCAGCTTACCCGTAAGTGGGTCCTTGCCATCGTCGGTGACGAGTGGCCGCTGCAGCGTCGCCGCGTGCTTGGCTGCGCCGTTCGTGTGCGCAACCCCTACGTCGACGCCCTGTCCATCGCCCAGGTCCGCGCCCTTCGCGAGGTGCGTATGAACCAGGACGAGATGGCGGAGGAGAAGAAGGCCGAGTACATGAGCCTGATTCTTTCGACTGTTACCGGCGTCTCGGCAGGACTGCAGAACACGGGGTAATAGATAGCCCTGTAGTCGTTCGGGCCCGCCATAGGTTTACTTTTAGGCACGTCCTCGGACATGCGAGAAGCCCCGCTGCGCACTTCGTGCGGCGGGGCTTCTCGCGTCCTGCGGGATGTGCCTAAAAGTAAACCTATGGCGGGCCCTGCGATGTCCGGTCTTCTGCGGATTACGGGCTAAAGGAAGAATGGCGCGCTTCGCGCGTTTTGGACGGCGGTCGTGGTTCCTTTTGGGGCTGCGGCCGCCTTTTTGTACTTGTCAATTGTGAACGTTCTGTTAATGGGTTGGTGGGTGGTTGGTTGTTATCGGTGAGCGGCGTATCCTTCCTACGGTTTATCTAGTGTGTTAGATGAAAGGAAGAGGGCGCTCGTCGTTGTTTGAATGTGAACTGCCGTTTGACCACAAGACGTTGCATCTGGAGCTCGAGGATAAGAACTTCGCGGGTGTGATGGAAGGTCATCAAAACGAGTTTAAGACCACGAAATCTCAGGAAGAGCTGGTAGAGGAGTCGCTTGCCAACCCTTATGGTTCGCCTTCGCTCGAGGAGCTTTGTGCTGGCAAGAAGGATATCGTCATCATTAGCTCCGACCATACGCGTCCCGTTCCTTCGCGTGTGACGATGCCTATTCTGCTGCATCACATCCACTCCGCTGCGCCTGAGGCGCGCGTTCGCATTCTGGTCGCTACGGGTATGCATCGTCCGTCGACGCACGAGGAGCTCGTCAACAAGTACGGCGAGGAGATCGTTGCCAACGAGGAAATCGTTATGCACGTCGCGACTGACGACAGCATGATGAAAAAGATCGGCACCCTGCCTTCTGGTGGCGAGTGCATTATCAACAAGATTGCCGCCGATTGCGATCTGCTGCTTGCCGAGGGCTTTATTGAGCCGCACTTCTTTGCCGGTTTCTCTGGTAGCCGCAAGTCCGTCCTGCCTGGCATCGCCAGCTACAAGACCATCATGTACAACCACAACGGTCAGTTTGTGAACGATTCCCACTCGCGTGCCGGCAACCTGTGCCACAACCACGTGAGCGAGGACATGTTCGCCGCCGCCGAGATGGCTCACCTTGCCTTTGTGCTCAACGTTGTGCTCAACGGCAAGCATGAGGTCATCGGCTCCTTTGCCGGCGACATCCACAAGGCGCACGAGGCTGGCTGCGAGTTCGTGAAGAGCCTTGCCGGCGTTGAGCCCGTCGAGTGCGAGATTGCCATTACCACCAACGGCGGCTACCCGCTCGACCAGAACATCTACCAGGCCGTGAAGGGCATGTGCGCTGCCGAGGCCACGCTTCCCGAGGGCGGTGTGATCATCGACGTCGCCGGTTGTGCCGACGGTCACGGTGGCGAGGGCTTCTATCACAACATCGCCGACAACGATCCGGCGGAGTTTGAGCGCGCCTGCATCGATCGTCCCAAGGACGAGACCCTGCCCGACCAGTGGACGAGCCAGATCTTCGCCCGCATTCTGGCACATCACCCCGTGATCATGGTTACCGACCTGTGCGATCACCAGATGCTCAAGGATATGCACATGACGCCGGTCAACACTATCGAGGAGGCGCTCAAGCTCGCCTTTGAGATGAAGGGTGCCGATGCTAAGGTGGCCGTCATTCCCGATGGCCTGGGCGTTGTCGTCGCGCAGCACTAGTGCGCGGCCTAAACGAATCGTTTATAACCGACAAGAAAGATAAGGTTTTATGCTTACCAAACTCCTCTGCGAATTCGGCGCGACGGCCCTCATGATCGTCTTTGGCGTGGGCGTGCACTGCGATACCGTGCTCAAGGGCACCAAGTATCAGGGCTCTGGCCACATGTTTGCCATCACCACCTGGTCTTTTGGCATCTCGGTCTGCCTGTTTGTCTTTGGCGGCGCCGTGTGCATGAACCCCGCCATGGTGCTTGCCCAGTGCATCGTAGGCCTGGTGCCGTGGAGCAGCTGCATCCCCTTCATGATTGCCGATATGCTCGGCGGCTTTGTGGGCGCCGTAATCGCTTGGTTTATGTATGCCGATGAGTTCAAGGCTTCCGAGGGCGTCGTCGACCCCATTGCCCAGCGCAACATTTTCTCGACCAACCCCACCACCGAGGGTACCAACTATGCCCGCAACTTCTTCTGCGAGGCTATCTGCACCTTCGTGTTCATCAGCGCCATCCTTGCTGCCGCTAGCCGCGCCGGCGAGAACGTTCTGATGCTCGCCATCTGCGTTGGCCTGATCGTTTGGGCCGTTGGCATGGGCATGGGCGGCATCACCGGCTTCGCCATGAACCAGGCTCGTGACCTTGGTCCTCGCATGGCCTATCAGGTGCTGCCGATTAAGAACAAGGCTGACAACAACTGGAAGTACGGCCTGCTTGTTCCTGGCATCGCTCCGTTTGTCGGTGCTATTGTGGCCGCACTGTTTGTGCATGGCTTCTTGGGCATGTTCTAGTCCAGGGCTACATAGTTGTCCGCTGCCCGCATGGGGTAACTTCCCAGCGCGTCCTCGGACATGAAAGAACCCCCGCTGCGCACTTCGTGCGGCGGGGGTTCTTTCGTCCTGCGGAATGCGCTGGGAAGTTACCCCATGCGGGCAGCTGCGGAGTCTTTGCTGCGCTCGAGTAGGCAACCCAACATATATATCTGAATTTGGATGTGATGGGCACTTTGTTGTTAGGCGCTTTGAGATGCGGGTGACGCTTTGGGATGCGTGGCGCCTTGGGGTGGGGTGGTGCTTTGGGATGAGAGGCTTGCTTAGTTGAAGAGGGGTTGTATGGCTGATAGGTAGTCTTTGGCTACGTCGGCTTTGTTTGCTTGGAAGTTGTGCCAGGCCCACCATTGGACTGTTCCTACGAAGCTTGAGGCTATGTGGTGTAGTAGGAAGCTTCGGTCCATGGTGGCGGCGGGGCCGTTTGGGTCGGTAGGAACGGTTTCGGCTGCTCGTGACATGATGGTCTTACGTAAGCAGTCGGCGAAGACGCGTGAGCCGGCGCCGGCTACCAGGGCTCGTACGCCTTGACGACGTTCCCAGAGATTGTTGAGGATGTGCTCGACTTGTATGAGCGGGTCGTCGAGGGGCGTGCCGTCATCGTCGAGGGCATGGGTGCAGATATCGCTCACGAGTTCGGACAGTAGGTCATCTTTGCTCTTGAAGAGGCCGTAGAACGTGGCCCGACCCACATGGGCGCGAGCGATGATGTCGCCGACGGTGATCTTGCCGTAGTCCTCCTCGCGAAGGAGCTCAGAGAATGCAGCAACGATGGCGGCGCGGCTTTTGGTTTTGCGGGCATCCATGGCTATGCATCCACGTGAACAAGCAGGCAACGGAGCGTGCCGGAGCAGACCTCGTAGGGGCGCTTACCGGCGCCGTAGCCGACGGCCTCGATGCGGTAGCGGGCCGGCAGGTGCTCGGACGTGCGCAGTGCGGCAACGATGGCGGCGCCCGTGGGCGTCACGAGCTCGCCGGCGACCGGCGCGGGCGTGAGGGCGATATTGCCCGCCTGGCACAGGTTGACGACAGCGGGGACGGGGATGGGCATAAGGCCGTGGGCACAGTGGATGGTGCCGTGACCCTCGGAGAGCGACTCGACCACGATGTCCTCAATACCCAGGTCATCGAGGCAGATGGCGACGGAGCAGACGTCGACGATGGAGTCGACGGCGCCCACCTCGTGGAACATGACGGTATCGGGCGTTTTGCCGTGGGCCTTGGCCTCGGCGGCGGCGAGCGCGGTAAAGATGGCGAGCGCGCGACGCTTGGCGCCATCGCTTAGCTGCGAGCCGTCGATGATGGCGGTGACGTCCGCCAAAGAACGGTGGTGATGGTGGTGGGCGTGATGGTGACCCTCGTGGCCATGACCGTGGGCCTCATGGTCATGCTCGTGGCAGTGCTCGTGTTCGTGCTCGCCATGATCATGATGGTGGCGCTCGTGCTCGTGCGTGTGCTCGACAGCTGCTTCGTTGCCGTAGAGCCAGGCCATGTCGTGGTCGTGGTTCTCGAGCTCCTCTGCCAGCTGAACGTCAAAGTCGCAGGCGTCGATGCCATGCTTGTTTACGCGCGTCACGGCAATCTCAAAGCCGCCGACCGGAAGCGTGGCGAGCTGCTCGCGCAGATGCTCCTCGCTGGCGCCCAGGTCGAGCAGGGCCGCGACGGTCATGTCGCCGCTGATGCCCGAGGTGCCGTCGATGATAAGCGTGTGCTGATGGTTTGACATGAAATGCTCCTTAGCGGGCGCAGGACGCGCCGGCGCTCAGATGATTGATAAGACTTGCCTGATAGGCGGCGCCGAAGCCGTTGTCGATGTTGACGACCGAAACGCCGCTGGCGCAGGAGTTGAGCATGGCGAGCAGTGCGGCCACGCCGCCAAAGCTCGCGCCATAGCCCACGCTGGTGGGGACGGCGATGACCGGACAGCTCACAAGGCCTCCGATGACGCTCGCCAGGGCGCCTTCCATGCCGGCGATGGCGATGACCACCTGCGCCTGGGCAAGTTCTTCGGCATGAGCAAGCAGACGGTGCAGGCCGGCGACACCCACGTCGTAGAGGCGATCGACCTCGTTGCCGTAGAACTCGGCCGTCAACGCGGCCTCCTCGGCGACGGGTAGGTCGCTCGTGCCGGCGCAGGCGACGACGATGCGTCCGTTGCCGGTGGGGGAGGGCTTGCCACCCACCAGGGCGAGCTGGGCGTCCGGGACATATCCCAGGTCGATGTCGTTGCCAAGAAGCTCAGCGGTGCGCGCGGCTTTTTCGGCATCCAAGCGCGTGACCAGGATACGCTCCTGGCCGGCATCGAGTAATGCTTTGATAATGGCGGCAATTTGCTTGGCGGTTTTACCGGCGCCGTAGACAACCTCGCCGGCTCCCTGGCGCACTCCGCGCGAAAGATCGAGCTGTGCAAAGCCCAGATCGGCGGTCGGAGCCGTCTGGATGCGCGTGAGGGCATCGGCCGGTGCAACATTTCCATCTGCCACGTCACTTAGCAATTGCTCAAGATCGCGTTTGTCCATATAAGTTCCCTTCGACGCTTAAAAGTTTAGCACGCAAAGGGCTATTTCCGAACATTAGAGCAAAATTGTTCGGAAATCTAATATGTCAGATTTGATGGAGTTGTGAGGTTAACTCGCTAGTCGCGCAGGATGATGTCCATGGCGAGCATCAGGTTGCGCTCATCGATGGCAAACGGTGCCGCCTCGCGCGTCTTGGGCTTGGCGCAAAACGCGATACCGGTGCCCGCGGCCTGGATCATGGGGATGTCGTTTGCCCCGTCGCCAATAGCGACCGTGTGGGCCATGTCGACGCCGCACTCAACCGCCCAATCCAGCAGCTGGATGAGCTTGGACTCCTTGGTCACAATGCCTGCCGCCAGCTTGCCGGTGAGCTTGCCGTCCACGACCTCCAGACGATTGGCCAGGCAAAAGTCGATACCCGCGGCAGCCACGATCTTATCGGCGACCTCGTGAAAGCCGCCGCTCACCACGCCGACCTTCCAGCCCTTGCTGTGTGCCGAGCGCACAAGCTCCAACGCGCCGGGGGTAAATGTCACGCGCTCAAAGGTGCGCTCGAACACGCTCTCGTCCAGGCCGGCAAGCAGCCCCACGCGTTCCTCGAGCGCCTGCTTAAAGTCAAGCTCGCCGCGCATGGCGCGTTCGGTGATCTGTGCCACCTGCTCGCCCACGCCGGCCTCTTCGCCCAACAGGTCGATGACCTCCTGGTTGATGAGCGTGGAGTCGATATCCATAACGATGAGGCGTGCAGTCATGGCGGGCCTTTCCGAGTGCTGTTTTATTGGGGCATATTGTCGCACGTGACGAGCGCGGGCGGGTGCCGCGGTGCGTCAATTGTTTCGTCTCCGTCAAGTCTTTGGGCAGGAGCCACTTTTTCGCGGTACATCGGCACAGGTGCGATAAGATAGAACGCCATGTCTGGCTGCGCGGTTTACGCAGGCTGGGCAAATCTGTACGACGCCGCCCGGAACGACACGGGGCGGCACAGATCCATAAAGGAGGATCACTGGTATGAGCCAGACCCGTCCCATCGACGAGCATTCCATGCACACCCGTACCTGCGGCGAGCTTCGCCGCGAGAACGTGGGCGAAGAGGTTACCCTCACCGGTTGGGTGAGCCGTCGCCGCGATCACGGCGGCCTTATTTTCTGCGATCTTCGCGACCGCGAGGGCATCACGCAGCTTACCTTCGACCCCGAGCACTCCGACGGCGACGCCTTTAAGATCGCCGAGACCATGCGTCCCGAGTGGCCCATCAAGATTCACGGCGTCGTGCGCGCCCGTGGTGAGGAAACCACCAACACCAAGCTCGCGACCGGCGAGATCGAGGTCCTGACCGACCACGCCGAGGTGCTCAACACGTCCGTCACCCCACCGTTCCAGATCGAGGATGGCATCGAGACCAGCGAGGACACCCGTCTGCGCTATCGCTATCTGGACCTCCGTCGTCCCGAGATGATGGCCAACCTCAAGCTGCGCTCCGACTTTACCTTTGCCATTCGCGAGGCGCTGCACAACCGTGAGTTCATGGAGGTCGAGACGCCCTCCCTGTTCAAGTCCACGCCCGAGGGCGCTCGCGACTTCATCGTCCCCAGCCGCATCCAGCCGGGCAACTTCTACGCTCTGCCGCAGTCCCCGCAGCTCCTGAAGCAGCTGCTTATGGTCGGAGGTGTCGAGCGCTATTACCAGGTTGCCAAGTGCTTCCGCGACGAGGACCTGCGCGCCGACCGTCAGCCCGAGTTCACCCAGGTCGATATCGAGATGTCCTTCGTGGACCAGAACGATGTCATGAGCGCCCTCGAAGAGGTCCTGGCCGATGCCTTCGGTCGCATGGGTGTCGAGATGCCCACGCCGCTGCGTCGCATGGACTACTGGGAGGCCATGGACACCTATGGCTCCGACAAGCCCGATACCCGCTACGGCATGCACCTGGTCGATCTGACCGACATCTTCGCCAACTCCAAGTTCAAGGTCTTCGCGACTGCCGCAAACGAGGAGGGCTCTGTCGTCAAGGCTATCAACGCCAAGGGCGCCGGTGCCTGGGCACGTGCCAAGATCGATAAGCTCGCCGGCGTGGCCTCCACGTTTGGCGCCAAGGGCCTGGCCTGGATCGCCTTCCGCGAGGACGGCTCCATCAACAGCCCCATCGTCAAGTTCTTCTCGGACGAGGAGATGGCCGCTCTGCGCGAGCGCATGGACGTCGAGCCCGGCGACCTTGTGATGTTCGCCGCCGGCCCGCGCCTGCTCTCCGACGAGATCCTGGGCGGCATGCGTTCCCACATGGCCAACGCGCTCGAGATCAAGCGCGAGGGCCACGACTTCCTGTGGGTCGTCAACTTCCCGCTGTTCCACTGGGACGAGGATCGCAAGGCCTATGCTGCCGAGCATCAGCCCTTCACCCTGCCGACCGAGACCGACATCGCCAAGATCGAGGCCGATCCGTTGGCAGCCGGTTCTTGCACCTACGACTTTGTCATGGACGGCTTTGAGGCCGGTGGCGGCGGTATGCGTATCCACAACGCCGAGATGCAGATGTCTATGCTCAAGCTCCTGGGCTTTACCGAGGAGCGTGCCGAGTCTCAGTTTGGCTTCCTCATGGAGGCCCTCAAGTTTGGTGCGCCCCCGATGGGCGGTTTCGCTCTGGGCCTGGACCGCGTGTGCATGCTGCTCACCGGTTCCGACTCCATTCGCGACGTCATGGCGTTCCCCAAGACGGCCAGCGGCTCCGACCTTATGTCGGGCGCCCCGAGTGCCGTTAGCGGCGCCCAGCTCAAGGACGTCAGCCTGCGCCTGATGTAGGCGAACGGCTTACATATTGCTCGCAACGAGGGGAGGACGCGCGCCTTCCCTCGTTTTTTATGTCGTGACGTTATGTTTGGAGGCTTGCCGTCGTGCGTCGGGAAACTACAACCCGGAATCGGCGCTTAGAGTGGGATGCGCTTTCCGGCTGAGCTGTCTGGCGGAAAGCGCATCCCGGAACATGCGGCCAGAACGGGATGCGGTTTCCCAAAGGGAGTCGTCTGGGAAAGCGCGACCCAGAATTCAGCAAAAATACGGGACACAGTTTCCGGTTGAGCTTCAGGCGGAAACCGTGTCCCATAATCGACGTCTAGAACGGGCCGGGCTTTCCGCAACAACTGACTGGCGGAAAGCCCGGCCAAGTTTCCTACAGCGAGTCTCTCTGAACGAGCTGCATGTGCATGACGGTGGTGGTTGGCTCGGCACCCTTGATCATGTCGAGCGCAATGTTGGCGGCCATATGGCCTTCCTCGCGCAGGGGCTGGCGGACGGTCGTGAGTGCGGGGACGCAGCGCGTCGCAATCTCGTGATCGTCGAAGCCGACGACAGAAACGTCCGCCGGAACGGATAGGCCTGCCTCGTTGAGTGCGGTGATGACGCCAGCCGCGATACGGTCCGATCCGCAGAGCACGCCATCGAAAGCAATCTTGCGCGCGAGGATCTGGCGCATGGCCTGATAGCCGTCTCCGCTGTTCCAGCCGGTATAGATAACGTTTGCGTCTGGGAGGTCTTCGCCCAAGACGGCGCGGTAGCCGCGAAGGCGGTCGATGACGGCGGGGTTGTCTTGCGGTCCCAACACGGCGACGATATCTTTGCGCCCGCGCTCCTTCATGGCGTGTGCCGCAAAGCGTCCGCCCTCTTCGTCGTCAGAGTAGACCGTCGAGAACACATCGCGATAGGGGTGGCCCTCGAGCTGGCCGCACAACACGGTGGGTACGCCCAGCTCGCGCAGCACCTCGAGCAGCTCGCTACCCTTGTAGGGGGAGACGTCGATCGCGGCGTCGAACGAGCGGCGCTCAAAGTGTTCGCGTGCGCGGTTGCGCTCATGCGTAGAAGACGCCTGCAAGATAACGGGCAGATAGGACGACTCCGACAGTTCCTCGGTAATGCCGCTCAAAAATTCGCTATAGGTGGGGTCGCTGAAGAGCTCACTCAGGGGCTCGGTCACGAGCACGGCGATGATTTCCGTGCGCCCGACAGCGAGCGCTCGGCCGCGAGCGTTGGGGACAAAATTGACTTCCTTGGCCGCTGCGCGGACGCGTTTTTTGGTTTCCTCGCTAATGCGGGGCGAATCGTTGAGGGCGCGCGATGCCGTGGAGCGCGACACGCCGGCAGCTGCGGCAACCTCGGCAAGCGTAGGTGCGGTGCGAACTGGTTGGGTCATGGCGTCTCCTGGAGAATGCGGTCGATGTTGTTATTGATACGGGCTGGTGCGGATACAGCTTACTATAGTGCGCCTGAACAGCGTTCATAGTATCCGGCCACTGGTGGCATTTCACATCCGAGCTGCTGTTGAACATGTCTTGCAAAGATGGGGCGTGAATGGGCACGGGGCCGTCTGCGGGCCTTGCAACGCTGTTTTGCGCTGTGTATTGATACTCAGGGTGGCACAAGTGCGGGGGTTGTACAACCGGTTGCACCGTTAATCCGGCGAAATCGACCGTTCAGCGGACAACCGGTTGCACAAGTTTTTGCATCGCCCGTAAGATATGGACAACCGGTTGCACAAGAATCACTACGATGACGAAGGAGCATCACCATGGACGCCATTAACGATTGGGAAAACCAAGCGCTCACCAACAGGAACCGCCTGGCACCCCATGCGTACTTTATGGGTTACGAGACCGCCGATCTCGCTGCTACGTACAGCCGTGAGCTTTCGCGCGGGTTTGTCCAGCTGTCCGGCTCGTGGCAGTTCTGCCTTTTTGAGGGCCCTGCCGCTGTCTCCAACGAGGCGCTTTCTACCTACGAGCCCGAGTGGGACCACGTCGAGGTTCCGCACCTGTGGCAGGTAGACGGCTACGGTAAGCTCGCCTACACCGACGAGGGCTTCCCGTTCCCGGTCGACCAGCCGTTCGTTCCCTCCGATGACCCCACGGGCGTTTACCAGCGCATCGTCAACCTTCCCGCCGTTCCCGCCGGCGCTCGCGAGATCATTCGCTTCGACGGCATCGAGAGCTATGGCGAGCTGTACGTCAACGGCCAGTTTATCGGCATGACCAAGGGTTCGCGCCTGTCCGCCGAGTTCGACGTGACCGACGCGCTCGTCGAGGGCGATAACCTGTTTGCCGTTAAGGTCCTGCAGTACAGCGACGGCAGCTATATCGAGGACCAGGACATGTGGTGGGCCTCGGGCATCTTCCGCGATGTCTACCTTATGCAGCGCCCCGCCGCGCGCCTGGTCGACTTTAGGTTCCGCACGCACCGCGAGGGCGATGCCGCTCTGATCACGCTCGATACGGCTGCCGAGGGCGCAAGCCGCGTCGTGTTTACGCTCAGCGACGGCGAGAACGTAGTTGCCACGGGCGAGTGCGTCGACGGCCACGCCGAGTGCACCGTTGCCAATGCCCACTTCTGGAACCCCGAGGACCCCTTCCTCTACGACCTGACGTTTGAGGTCTACGATGGTGACGAGGTCAGCGAATTCGTGCCGCATCGTCAGGGCCTCGCCGAGGTCACCGTCGAGGGCAACCATATCTACCTCAACGGCACCTACTTTAAGATGCACGGCGTAAACCGCCACGATCACGACGATCACAAGGGCCGCGCCGTGGGTCTCGATCGCATGCGCCGCGACCTTGAGCTCATGAAGCAGCACAACATCAACGCGGTGCGTACGTCCCACTACGCCAACGATCCGCGCTTCTATGAGCTGTGCGACGAGTACGGCATCATGCTGGTGGCCGAGACCGATATGGAGAGCCACGGCTTCGAGAATATCGGCAACATCGCCCTGGTCACCGACGATCAGGCGTGGGAGCCGGCTTATGTCGACCGTGTCGAGCGTCTGGTGATGCAGGAGCGCAACCACGCGTGCATCATCATGTGGTCGATGGGCAACGAGAGCGGCTACGGCTGCAACATCCGCGCGATGTACGCCAAGGCTCACGAGCTCGACGGCCGCCCGGTCCACTACGAGGAGGACCGCAACGCCGATACCGTCGACGTCATTTCCACCATGTACTCTCGCGTGTCGCAGATGAACGACTTTGGCGAGCATCCGTTCCCCAAGCCACGCATTAACTGCGAGTATGGTCACTCCATGGGCAATGGCCCGGGAGGCCTGTCCGAGTACCAGGAGGTCTTCGATCGCTGGGATTGCATCCAGGGCCAGTTTATCTGGGAGTGGTGCGACCACGGTCTGGCTGCTGTGACCGAGGATGGCGTTGCCTACGACATGTATGGCGGTGACAACGGCGACTACCCCAACAACAGCAACTTCTGCATCGACGGCATGGTGTTCCCCTGGCAGCAGCCGAGCCCGGGCCTCACTGAGTATGGCCAGGTCATCTGCCCGGTTCGCATGGCTTATGACGCCGAGGCAGGCGAGCTGACCGTCACCAACAAGCGTTGGTTCACCACCCTCGAGGATGTCTGCCTGTCGGCGGAGACCCTGGTGAACGGTGACGTAGTGTGCCGCAAGACGCTTATGCCCGGCGCGGTTGCCCCCGGCGAGTCCGTCCAGCTTCCGCTGGTGATTCGCGAGGCCGCGGTAGGCGAGACCCTGCTGACCGTGCGCGCCTACACCATGGCTGCCCACGCCTGGTGCGAGCCGATGTTCCAGCTGGGCGCGAGCCAGTTCGCCATCGCCAATCATCCGGCGCCGGCCATCGCGGCTCCCGCCCGCCCCGAGCTCACGGTCGAGGAGACCGAGCAGGAGATCTGCATTCACTCCCTCAACGGCAAGCTGACCTTCAGCAAGGTTAACGGCGCCGTGAGCGAGTGGAAGGCATCCGGTCGCGACATTATGTCCTCCGGTCCCCAGGTTGGTTTCTGGCACCCGCTCGTCGACAACCACGCCCAGGAGTATGACTCCCTGTGGAAGGACAACTTCATCGATGTGATGCAGACGTCCACCCGCAAGGTTTCTTGGAAGCAGGATGGCAATGCGGTCATCGTTACCGTGAGTCAGCGTATCGCTCCCCCCGTCCGCGCGTTTGGCATGCGCGTCGAGCTTGTCTACACCGTGCTGCCGAGCGGTCGTGTCGACCTTAAGGTTTCCGGTGAGCCCTACGGCGATTACTCGGATATCATCCCGCGCATCGGCATCTCCTTCGAGGTCCCCGGTTGCGACCGTGCCGTTGAGTGGTATGGCCACGGCCCGGGCGAGAACTATCCGGACTCGCTGCGCGCCAATCCGGTCGGCCATTACCGCACCACGGTCGACGACATGTTCACGCCGTATGTCATGCCCCAGGATTGCGCCAACCGCGAGGGAACCCGTTGGGTCGCCCTGCGCTCCAGCCACGGTGACGGTCTGGTCGTGACGCGCCCGAGCGACGCCGCTTCCAATCCGTTCTCCTTCTCGGCATGGCCCTATAGCTGCGAGGCCATCGATAACGCCAGGCACGTCTGCGACCTTGTCAAGGGCGATACGGTCACGGTCAACATCAACGATCAGCTGCTCGGCCTTGGTTCGAACTCTTGGGGTTCCGAGGTGCTCGATTCCTACCGCACCCGTTTTGAGAGCTTCAGCTTCGAGGTGTCCCTGCGACCGCTGACGTCTGCCGATCTGGCTCAGGCGCTGGCACCCATTAAGGAGGCATAAGTCATGCATGTCTTTAACTCGCGCGCCGATTTCGACGCTCAGATGAAGTCCGTCAAGAAGTGGATGCGCACTGGCCAGGCACTCGATGGTGTTGCCGACCTGCAGCACGACGTGGCTTACTCCATCGGCGACTCGTTGGTGTACTGGTGGGTCTATGCCCGCGAGGCCGCAACCGCCGATCTGGTCGGTCACCGTCGCTATCATGCCGTGCTCGCTCCGCTCGATGGTGACCTCACCGTCGAGGTTGCCCCCAAGGCTGACCTCACTTGCACCCGCGCTTACAGCGATATCGATGATCGCGAGCGCTTTGAGGGGGCAGGGGAGAAGGTGACGATTCCTGCCGGCGGCGTTGCCGTCGTCGAGATCGATGAGGCGTATCGCGTCCTCGCCGACACCACGGATCCCCGCGTCACCGTGCTTCACGTGACGGTCGAAGGTTATTCCTTCCCCAACAAGTAGTATTCGTCCACCTGGACGTTTGCTTTGCGCCGTTAAGGGGGATGGCTTTGTTGACTCCCTTTTCCCCATTCCCCTTAGCGGGTGCGCCGTCCGCGATTGCGCTTGCAGCTCGGACGGTTTTAGATGAGATATAACGGATGATTTGGAGGGCTTATGAGCTCTGAAAAACGAGGAACGATTGGTTCGTTCGCTCTGCTGGGCATGACGGTCGCCGCCGTGTTCGGTATCAAGAACATCATCAACAACAATGCGGCCATCGGCTTGGCAGCTGCGCCGTCGTTCTTCTTCGCCACGCTTCTGTTCTTTGTCCCCTATACCCTGGTTACCGCCGAGTTCGTCGGCCTTAACAAGGACTCCGAGTCGGGCGTGTACGCCTGGGTCAAGACCTCGATGGGCGGCCGCTGGGCATTCCTGACGGCGTTTAGCTACTGGTTCGTCAACCTGTTCTATTTCGCGTCCGTCCTGCCCAACGTCATCATCTATGCGAGCTACGTGTTCTTTGGTGCCAATGCCGAGCTTTCGCAGCTGTGGATCACCATTATCGAGATCGTCGTCTTTGCTATCGCCACGTGGGTTTCGACCAAGGGCGCTAAGTGGATCGGCTCCATTTCCTCCTTCGGCTCGACCGCGGCTCTCGGCCTGACCGCCGTGTTCATCCTGCTGTCCCTGGCTGCTGCTTTTGGCGGCGTTGAGTTCGCTACGGCTCCCACGCCCGCCAACATGGCTCCCGACATGAGCAACTTCGCTGCAACCTGGGGCTTCTTCGGCACGCTTGCCTGGATCATCCAGGGCGTTGGCGGTGCTGAGTCCGTCGGCGTGTTCCTTAACGACCTCAAGGGCGGCGTCAAGGCCTTCGTGCGTACCGTCGTTATCGCCGGCCTGACCATCGGCCTTCTGTATGCAGGCGCTTCGCTGCTGGTCAACCTGTTCATTCCCGAGGGCAGCGTTGCCATCTCCACCGGCATCTTCGACGTGTTCGGCGCTGTCTTTGCCCACTTTGGCATTCCCATGGAAGTGTCCACGCGCGTCATTGGCCTGATCCTTCTCGCCGCTACGCTGGGCTCCCTCATGATGTGGACCTCCGCCCCCATCAAGGTGTTCTTCACCGAGATCCCCGAGGGCGTCTTTGGTAGCAAGATCGTCGAGCTCAACGAGCACGGCATTCCTGCCCGCGCTGCCTGGCTGCAGTTCGCCATCGTCGTCCCCATCCTGATCATCCCGGCTCTGGGCTCCGGTAACCTCGACGACCTGCTCATGATCGTCACCAACATGACGGCTGCCACCGCATTGCTCCCGCCGCTGCTGATCCTGCTTGCCTACTTTATGCTGCGCAAGAACTTCGACGCCGCGCCCCGCGACTTCCGCATGGGTTCGCGCACCTTCGGCCTGGTTGTCGCCGCCTTCCTGCTCGTGGTCTTCTGCTTCGTGCTTGTCTGCGGCACCGTTCCGCTGGACCAGCCGCTGTGGCTGACGCTGGTCTACAACGTCGGCGGTGTGGTTGTCTTCCTGGGTCTTGCAGTGATCTGGTACAACCGCTACATCAACCGTCTGCGCGAGACCGATCCCGAGGCTGCCGAGAACGAGCTGCGTCCTTCCGTCCTCGACATGATGGAGTAGCGGCTAGGGTTTATCTACGGCTGTGGAATAAATCGATTCCCTTTCCTAAGGAGGGGCCCTTCGGGCCCCTCCTTTTGCGCTTTGCGACCTGATTTTTGAACCCGGTGGGCAAAAAATGCCAAATATGAGTACTGTTGCAAAAGAGGTGTCATATCCTTTGGCCTGTTTTGAGCGAAAAAGGTCAAAAATGAAGTTTTCAAACCCCCTATAGACGCGAATTGGTGCCTTTCAGGCCTTGAAAATCGTCCAAATCGCCCAATTTAGGCTCGATTTTGCTGCTACTAAAATGGTGACAGTACTCATATTTGCCACTTTTTGCCCACGGGGTATCCGAAATGTCTCTCGGCAGGCATCTAACGGGTAGCGCGCAGAGATGTGGTGTAAGAGGCGGGGCATGCCCCGCCTCTTCCCTTTCTTGAAAGGAAGGGGACACCG
>CAKTUC010000023.1 GCA_934617135.1 uncultured Collinsella sp.
CCCTATTAGCTCAGGGGATTAGAGCGTCTGCCTCCGGAGCAGAAGGCCGTTGGTTCGAATCCAACATGGGGCACCATAGCAAGAAAGGCCGTCCGAACCTCGTATGGTCCGGGCGGTTTTCTTATACCGATGCGACGTGATGGGACGTGGTATGGCAGCTACGGATATCGAGCGCGGACTCTCGACCGCCGAGGTCGAGGAGCGCATTGCCGCTGGAAAGATCAACCGCAACATGGAGCTCAAGACCAAGTCGGTCAAAGAGCTCATTATCGAGAACCTCTGCACGCTGTTCAACTTAATCAACGTGGTCTTGGCGATCTTGGTGCTGCTGACCGGGTCGTTTAAGAACCTGACGTTCTTGTTCGTGGTGTTTTTGAATACCGCTATCGGCGTCATCCAGTCCATGCGTTCCAAGCGTATGGTCGACAAGCTCACGCTGCTCACCTCCAAAAAGGCCATTGCGGTGCGTGACGGTGCCGAGGTGGAGCTCGACCTGGACCAGATCGTGCTCGACGACATCATCCGCCTGGGGCGCGGCGACCAGATTCCCGCCGACGCCGTGGTGGTGTCGGGCGAGGCGCTCGTTAACGAGAGCCTGCTCACAGGCGAGAGCGACCTCATCAAGAAACAGCCCGGCTCCGAGCTCATGAGCGGCAGCTTTATCGACTCGGGACTGCTGCGCGCCCAGGTTATCCACGTTGGCGCCGACAATTACGTGGCCAAGATCAACAACGAGGCCAAGTACGTCAAAAAGGTCAATTCCGAGATCATGAACGCGCTCAACGCCATCGTGCGGTTCGCGAGCATCATCATGATTCCGCTCGGCTTGGCGCTCTTTGCCTCGAGCGTGAGCGAGCTGTGGGATGCCGCGGGAACCCCGGGCGACAGCGCGCTTTCGTGGTGCTTCTCGGAGCTGCTGGCCGGTCGCGTGCCTTCTTCGGCGCTGCTGTCCACGGTTGGTGCCCTGCTGGGCATGATCCCGCAGGGCTTGGTGCTGCTGACCTCGTCGGTGCTCGCCATCGCCACGGTGCGCCTGGCGCGTCGCAAGGTGCTGGCACAGCAGCTCTACTGCATCGAGACGCTCGCTCGCGTCGACGTGCTGTGCCTGGACAAGACCGGCACCATTACCTCGGGCCGCATGGAGGTTGAGGGCACCTATCCGCTGCCTGTTGAGGGCGTGGGCTTTGGCACGGACTTGGACGAGGCAGCTGTTCCCGTCCAGACCACGGTGCTCGACTTTGCGCTTGCCAACGTGGCGCGCGCGACCTCGGCCGATGCCAATGAGACCTGCCAGGCGCTGCTCAACTACTATGCTGACCGTCCGGTCGAGGTGTCCGAGCCGCTGTCGGTCATTCCGTTCTCGTCGTCCAAAAAGTGGAGCGGCGCCTCGTTTGCGCAGGGATCCTATGTGATGGGCGCAGCGCAGTTTGTGCTTTCGGACCGTGTGTTTTCGCAGGTCGAGAACCGTGTCGCCGAGCTTGCCGATACCTGCCGTGTGCTCGTGGTGGCGCGTGTGGACGGCTTTACGCCCGACGGCGATATGCTGGGCGAGGCCGAGCCCGTGGGCTTTGTGACCATTCGCGACGAGATCCGAACTTCGGCGGCCGAGACCATCGGCTACTTTAACGAACAGGGCGTGACCCTCAACGTGATCAGTGGCGACGACCCTCGTACGGTGTCTTCGATTGCGCGCGTGGTGGGCGTGCCGGGCGCCGACGCTTACGTGGATGCCACGACCCTCGATACGCCTTCCAAGCTCGATGCGGCGGTGGACCGCTACCATGTCTTTGGTCGCGTGACCCCGCAGCAGAAGCGTGAGCTCGTGCAGGCGCTCAAGCGCCGCGGGCACACCGTTGCCATGACGGGCGACGGCGTCAACGACGTGCTGGCGCTCAAGGAGGCCGACTGCTCCGTGGCCATGGCCGCCGGCTCTGACGCCGCGCGCAACGTGGCCGAGATCGTGCTCGTCGACAACGACTTTGCCTCGATGCCCGCCGTGGTGGCCGAGGGCCGTCGTTCTATCAATAACTTGCAGCGCTCTGCCGCGCTCTTTCTGACGAAGACGTTGTTCTCGATGGGTTTGGCGGCGCTCTGCATTGCGCTGCCGCCGTATCCCTTTGAGCCCATTCAGATGACGCTCATCAACTTTTTCTGCATCGGCGCGCCCGGCTTTGTGCTGGGTCTGGAGCCCAACAACGCCCGTGTGAAGGGGTCGTTTTTGACCAACGTGCTTAAGCGTGCACTGCCGGCGTCGATTGCGGTCATTTTGGCTGCAGCGTTCGATATCTTTGTGGCGCGCGTGTTTGGCTTTAGCCAGCTTACGCTGTCCACGATGTGCCTGCTCACATCGTGCGCGGCGAGCGTTAGCCTCATCTGGCGCATCTCGCAGCCGCTTACGCCCTTGCGCGTGGTGCTCTTTGTGTTTGTCGTCGCCGGTATATTGACGGGTGTCATTGGGTTCCCGGAGCTGCTGTCCATCGCCAACCTGTCGGTGAGCCAGATGGTCATCTTGGCGGTCATCGTTGTCTTTACCTGCGCGGTGTTCTTTAAGCTTGCCACGATGATGGACTCGCTTAAGCCCCGTCGCCGTCATGCGGCCACCGGCTTTGGCCGTGGCGTGCGCGTTCGTTTGGGTCGCGGCGGCGGCAAGGTGAGCTCGACGGGATCGACCGCCGAGCGCTTTGCCAAGCGCGTGGCTGCCGATATGGCGCAGCGCCGCGAAGAGCGCACCGCCCGCGAGGCCGAGGTTCGTGCACTCGAGGGTGTGGAAAAGACGCAGCCCAAGAAAAAGAAGAGCACAGGCACCAAACGCTCGCGTGTGACCAAGTCCGCCCAGGGCATTAAGGTCTCGATGCCGAGCAAAAAGAAGAAGTAACCACACCTCACAGGGTAGCTAATTTGGGACGGGGCTTTTTTAGCTGCCCTAGCTGATGACGCGATCGATTTGGCTAATTGGCGGCCAAGGCAGCTAAAAAAGCCCCGTCCCAAATTAGCTACCTTAGCGATGTTGAATTGGTGCCTTGCGCTTGTGGGGGCGTAGCGATGTTATGCTCTAACCTCGATTGTTTGAATTGTTCCGAAAAGAGGATGCCGTGATCTGCCCGCATTGCCTTAAGAACATAGAGGACGGCGCCTCGTTCTGCCCCTATTGCAACGCATACGTTGGCCCGGGCGACGGCCCCGAGCACACCGAGTTCGTGTTCTGCGACGGCTGCGGCGCCCGTCTGTCCCCGCACGATCGCACCTGCCCCAAGTGTGGACGCCCCGCGCCGGGCATCCTTTCCGAGGACGCCGCCGCATCCGATCTGGCTGCGGGCCGTACGGCTGGCTTTCCCCGCCTGACGCAGGAACAGATCGATACCGAGGTCCCCCATGCGCCGGCTTCTGCCGCCGCGGTGCTCTCCGATGCGGCCGACCCCAACGAGACCTGCGTGCTGCCAGCCTTCGATAAGGACTTTGGCATCCCCAAGGTCGATATCCCCACGCCGGTGTCCCTGCGCGACGACGCCCAGCCCAAAAAGCAAAAGCCCAGGCGCAAGGTCCACCCCGACGAGGACGCCTATCACAAGCACAAGCGCCATATCCCCAAGCCGCTCATCGTCATCGCGGTGCTCGTTGCCGTGTGCGGTGGCGTCTATTGGTTTGTAACCGCCGACCCCATGGGCGTCATGCCGGGCTTCTACGATCAGTTTGGCCAAGCCGCCCAGACTACCTTCCCGTCGCGTCAAAAGGGCGAGGCCTCCGAGGAAGAGCCCAAGCAGGAGGATACGTCCGAGGTCGTTCAGGAGGAGACCGTCCTGACCGACGACCAGCTCTATACCAGGCTCGACGGCCTGTACCAGACCATCGTTTCGTATGGGGACGAGGATCAGATCGGCGAGGTTATCGATTCGTTTAACAACGGCTATCTGCGTACGCCGCTGGCCACCCGCCAGGAGCTGTCGCAGAGCGCCTATGCCCTGCGCGACCAGATTAAGAAGACCCAGGATGAGCTCAACAACCTGAAGGTCCAGGACGATACCGTTTACGCAGAGGACATCGAGCACCTGAAGCAGCTTGCCCAGTGGATGTACGAGCGTGTCGACGTGATTTGCCAAAGCTGGGATATCTCGCTGTCCATTCCCGACGGTGAGTCGCTGAGCGCCCGTCAGAGCGAGATCCTGGCGCCCATCGCGCAGGGCGGCAATAGCGCGCTCAACCAGTACGACGCCAACGTGAGCGCCTGGAGGCCGCAGCAGCGTTCGTAATTTGTTGCCCTCCGGCGGCATAACCTGCGTGCGCAATTGATGGAAGCCCGTGCTTATTGCTACAATTCGTACAAATATGCTTTAAACGCACGAGGAAGGAACCACATGTTTGGTTTTAAGAAAGAGCTCTATACGCCCGAGTACCAGCTCGTCGGTGACGAGTGCGCGGTGATCGAGACGTCGAAGGGCACCATCAAGGTCAAGTTTGACGGTGAGGGCGCCCCCATCCATGTGGCGAACTTCTGCGAGCTTTCCACGATGGGCTTCTATGACGGCCTTAAGTTCCATCGCTATGTGCCCGGCTTTGTGATCCAGGGCGGCGACCCCAATACCCGCGATATGTCCGGCGCCGACGTTGCTGCCGGCCTTGAGGGTCCCGACGGCATGCCCGGTACCGGCGGCCCCGGCTACTGCATCAAGGGCGAGTTTGCCACCAATCCGCGTAACAGCCATGTTGACGGCGCGCTTGCCATGGCCCGCTCCATGGATCCCGATTCCGCGGGCTCGCAGTTCTACTTCTGCCTGGGTGCCCAGCACAACCTCGACTCCGGCTATACCGTCTTTGGCACCACGGTCGAGGGCCTCGACGTCATCTCGCAGCTGCGCGCCGGCGACGAGATCGTTCATGTCGAGATCGTTCACGAGTAAAGGGGACTTCCTTGAATAGCCAGCTGATCCAACAGGGCCGCGCTGCTTATCGCGCGGGTGATTTTTCCGCTGCCGCCCAGATGCTTGGCGCGGCAAAGACTCCCAACGAGATCATGGGTGAGGCCGACCACCTGCGTGGCAACGCCCTGATGCATCTGGGCATGTACGCCGAGGCCGCCGAGGCCTACGCCGCAGCCCTCAACGACGGCGCCTATGGCAAGCGCGGCGCTCTGCTCACCAACCGCGGCAAGGCACTCGCCGCGGTGGGCGACTACACCACGGCTGCCCAGGCGTTCTCTGCAGCTACCCAGGACGCTTCCTACGCCACGCCTTTTAAGGCCTACCTGGGTCTGGGCAACGCGCTGTTCCAGTCGGGCGACTATGCCAACGCCGGTACTGCCTTCCGTCAGGCTGCCATCGACGGCGCCAACCCGGCTCCTGCCGCCGCCCTCGGCGATCTGGGCCGCTGCTTCATCAAGCTCGGCCGCCCCGCAGACGCCGTTGAGACCTACCGCACGGCTATCGACTTTGCCGGCCCGCGCGACGATACGCGCGCTCTCAACGCCGGCATGGGCCAAGCGCTTTCCGCCGCCGGCCGTCCCTCCGATGCGCTCGATGCCTTTAACGCCGCCACCGCCGACGGTATCTACCAGCTCACGCCCGAGCAGGCCGACGAGCTTGCCCGCGTGCACGACTCGCTCGCCGCGCTTTCGGCCCAGACGGCCATGTCTACGGCTCCGGCTCCCGCGATGGACGCTCCCGCTGTCGACCCGCTCGATCCCACGGGCGCGACCGGTCAGTTCATGCCCGACCCCTCTGACACCGGCTTCTTTACGCTGTCCGAGTCCGAGATGGTCCAGCAGGACCGCAAGCAGGCCAAGGTGCGTCGTCGCCACCGCCACACGGGTCTTAAGATCTTCCTGGTGCTGCTTCTGCTCATCGTGATCGCTGCCGGCGGTCTTGGCTATGCCTATACGCGCGGCATGGGCGTCCCCTCGCAGGAGTCCGTCATCACCGACCTGTTCCAGGCTGCCGGTGACGGCGATACCGCCAAGGCCGAGTCCTGCCTGGCCTCGAGCCTGTCCGAGGACGCCAAGGCGATGATCATCTCCTCGATCCCGCAGGGCGCCACCGTCTCCATCGAGGGTATGGATCAGTCCATGACCGAGACCACCGCCAAGGTGAAGGCTTCGCTGTCCAAGGGCGGCGAGCAGGAGTACACCGTTAAATTTGTTCGCTCCGACAACCATATCGGTTGGGCTGTCTCCTCGCTCGACATCGATTTCTCGGCCACTGACAACCAGTAGTGACCTTATGAGATTTGGCGCTGCCCGGTGCTTCACCGCAAGTGAGGTGCCGGGCTTGCGCTAGTATGATGGGCTAGTAGTTTTCCAGCAATCATCCAACACATCAGGAGTTGCGTTGTTTTCTTTGATGGATATGTTCTTCGGTAGCTATGCGGGCGATCTTGCCATCGACCTCGGCACCGCCAATACGCTTGTCTCCGTGCGCGGCAAGGGCATCGTCATCCGCGAGCCCTCCGTTGTCGCTATCGACAAGAACGACGAGCGCATCCTGGCTGTCGGCATCGAGGCCAAGCGTATGCTCGGTCGTACGCCCGGCAACATCGTTGCCGTTCGTCCCCTTAAGGACGGCGTCATCGCCGACTTCGATGTCACCGAGGCCATGCTTCGCTACTTTATCGACAAGGCTTCCGAGAAGCGCTATCCGTGGACTCCGCGTCCGCGCGTCGTCGTCTGCGTTCCCTCCGGCGTCACGTCGGTCGAGAAGCGTGCCGTCTTTGAGGCCACGATCCAGGCCGGCGCTCGCCAGGCCTATCTGATCGAGGAGCCCATGGCGGCTGCCATCGGCGCCGACCTACCCGTCGAGGAGCCCACGGGCTCCATGGTCATCGATATCGGCGGCGGCACCACCGAGGTCGCCGTTATCGCTATGGGCGGTATTGTCGTGTCGCAGTCCATCCGCATTGCCGGTGACGAGTTCGACCAGGCTATCCTCACCCATGTTCGCGATGCCTACAACCTGGCTATCGGCGAGCGCACGGCCGAGGATATCAAGATCAAGGTCGGTTCCGCCGTGCCGCTCAAGGATGAGCTCGACGTCGAGGTCAACGGACGCGACGTTATTACGGGCCTGCCCAAGACCGTGCGTATCGAGAGCGAGGAGATTCGTCGCGCGCTCAACAAGCCGCTCGACGAGATGGCCAAGGCCGTTAAGGACGCTCTGGACGCCACGCCGCCCGATCTTGCCTCGGACCTTATGTACTACGGCATTCTGCTGACCGGCGGCGGTGCGCTGCTGCGCGGCCTCGACGTGCGCCTGCGTGACGAGACCGGCGTTTCGGTCAACGTCAGCCCCACGGCGCTCGATAACGTCGTAAACGGCTGCGCCCGCGTGCTCGAGGCCAACGCCTTTGACGGTGGCTTCGTCCAAACCAATGCTTAATTTCCAAAAGGTGGATTCCATTTGGCACGATCTTCGGGTTTCTCTCCAAATCTGAATACCAAGCGACAATCAACGGGTATGCGCCCGTTGATTGTTTTCAGCCTGATTTCGGTGTTGCTGCTCACGTTTTATATCCGTGAGGGCGAGGCCGGGCCGATTCATGCCGTGCGCTCGGGTGTGACGACGATTACCTCGCCGGTGCGCTTTGTGGGCTCGGCCGTGGCGGCTCCCTTTAACGCGATCGGCAACGTGTTCTCCAACCTCACGGCTTCGCAGGAGTCGCTCGACGACCTCAAGAAGCAAAACGAGGTGCTGACCTCTAAGGTCGCCGAGCTTTCCGAGGCTCAAAAGACTGCCGAGCGCCTGGAGGGCCTGGTCGGCCTGCAATCGACCTACAACCTTAAGTCGACCGCTGCTCGTATTGTCGGTGCGTCAGGCGATGCCTGGACCTCGACCGTTACCATCGACAAGGGCTCTGCCGACGGCCTTACCATCAACATGCCCGTGACGAGTTCTGCCGGTGTTATCGGCCAGATTATCGAGGTGTCGGCCAAGACCTCTACCGTGCGCCTGATTGGCGACGAGAATTCGGGCGTGTCGGCTATGGTGCAGGACACTCGCGCCCAGGGTATGCTGCAGGGCCAGCCCGATGGCACCCTGCGCCTTGAGTACGTGAGCGTCGACTCCGACGTCAAAGTGGGCGATATCATCGTGACCTCTGGCATTGGCGGCGTGTTCCCCAAGGGCCTGCCGCTCGGCACCGTTTCCTCGGTGGAGAAGTCGGCCAACGATGTGTATTACACCATCGTCGTTCGCGCCCAGACCACGGCAGAGAATAACGAGGAGGTGCTCGTCATCACCTCGTTGACCGACGAGCAGTCGGCCTCGGACGAGGACGTGAGCTCTGCTAACAGCACACCGCAGGGCACCTCTCGTGATGCGGCGACCAAGACGAAGGACGAGGACTCGGACGAGAGCTCCGACGCGTCCGAGACAACCGATTCCGGCTCGAGCGAATAGGGAGGGCATGTCCATGGATCTACACGAGCAGGGGGCGAGCTCCCGTACGTTTGCTATCGCCGTCATTGTCTGCGTGCTCCTGCAGGCAGGCCTTGCACCGCAGATTTCCATCGCGGGCGGTCGCGTCAACTTTATGATTATCCTGGTGTGCCTGAGCGTGTTCTCGGGCGATCCCACGCGGGCTGTCGTCTGCGGTTTTTGCAGTGGCCTGTTCTACGATCTTTCCGCCGCCGTTCCGGTGGGCGTTATGTCGCTGCTGCTGACGGTGGGCAGTTTTGCCCTGGTGCACAGCGCGGCCGGTCAGACGGGCGGCTCCCCGAGCGCGCGCGGCATTACCGTGGGCGCCTTCGCGCTTGCCATCAACGTGGTCTACAGCATTATCTTGCTGTTTATGGGTTTGGAGACGAGCTTTGTGGTGGCCATTTTTGGCCACGCGCTGCCGTCCTCGATCCTGACGGGTCTGGTCGCTATTCCGTTTTTGATGTCCGGCGTCGTGCCGCAGTCCGGTTACGGATTCTCCGCGCGCGGTGGTCGTCAGACGGGTATGCGCTTTAAGCCCAAGACCCGCAAACTCAAATAGGGGAGGCCCGTAGATGTCTTCCCAGATGACGGTTATCATCGCCGGTATTGTGCTGGTCGTGGCCATTGTGGTCGCGCTGGTCATCATGCGCCGCGGCGATTCCCGTTTTACCTACGACACGCAGCATGGAACGGCCCCGCGCGCCACTGAGGGCGAGGGCAATACCGCTGCGACCGCGTTCAAGGGTCGCTTCTCCATCCTCACCGCCGGCGTGGGCGCGATGTTTGCCGCGCTCGCCGTCAAGCTGTGGGGTATGCAGATGGTCTCGTCGGACTACTACGATAAGCAGGCCAAGAGCAACCAGACCCGTACTGTCACCACGCCGGCTGTGCGCGGGCGAATCCTTGACCGCAATGGCGTGGCACTTGTGCAAAACCGTCCCTCACTTGCCGTCGTCGCCTATCGCGACCTGGCCGAGGACACCGTGCTGGTGCGCCATCTTGCCAACGTGCTCGGTATGCCCTACGTCGCGGTGCTGCGCAATATCCAGGACAATTCCGAGGGCGCCCAGAGCCTGCATACCATCGCGACGGACGTCCGTCGCTCCACGGTTGCCTATATTCAGGAACATGCTGGTGAGTTTCCGGGCGTGAAGATTGCCGAGCGCACCGAGCGCCAGTACCCGTACGGTGAGACAGCTTGTCACATTTTGGGCTACACCGGCACCATCACCTCCGAGCAGCTCGAGGCGCAGAACAAGAAGACTTCGGGCGATAACGATAGCGCCGCCGGTCAAATTACGTACCAGTCGGGCGATATCGTGGGCCAGGCGGGTGTTGAGAGCTACTACGAGAACTTGCTGCAGGGTATTCGCGGCGAGCAGACGGTTAAGGTCGATGCCTCGGGCAACGTGACCGGACAGGCCGGCGCCGTGCCTGCCAAGGCCGGCTCCGACATTAAGCTCACGCTTGACCTCAAGATTCAGCAAGCCTGCGAGACGGCGCTGGCGAGCGCTATCGAACTTGCCAAGACCACGGGCCACAGCAACGCCGGCAACGGCGCCGTGGTGTGCCTCGACCCCAACAACGGCGAGATTCTGGGCATGGCAAGTGAGCCCAAGTTCGACCCTTCGGTGTTTATCGGTGGTGTCTCCAACGATGTGTGGACCGAGCTCAACGACGACGAGGGTTCGCACCCGCTGCTCAACCGCGCTATTAGCGGCCAGTACATGTCGGCTTCGACCATTAAGCCGCTCTCGGCCTTGGCGGGCCTTGAGTTTGGAACCTATACCTCGGGTCAGACGACCAACTGCACGGGCTATTGGACGGGCTTGGGCAAGTCGTGGGGCAAGTATTGCTGGCTGCACTCCGGCCACGGCACCATGACGCTGCAGTCCGGTATCGCCAATTCGTGCGACCCCGTGTTCTACGACATGGGCAAGGCTTTTTTCTACAACGACCAGCACCCTGAGGGCTTGCAGGAGGTTTTTCGCCGCTGGGGCCTAGGCAAGACCTGCGGTATCGATCTGCCGAGTGAGGGCGCGGGCCGTATTCCCGACGCCGAGTGGAAAGAGTCGTACTTCACCGACGCCTCTGCCGAGGACCGCAAGTGGAATGCCGGCGATATGACCAACATTGCCATCGGCCAGGGCGACATCCTGGTGACGCCCCTGCAGATGGCGTGCGCCTATATGGGTCTTGCCAACGGCGGCAAACAGTACGTGCCTCACGTGTTTTTGTCTGCCGTGTCGCGCGATGGCGACGGTGATGCCTACAAGTACAACGGCAAAGGCAAGAAAAAGCGCTTGGAGGCCAAAATCAATAGCGACTCGGATCTGGCGCTTGTCCGCAACGGTATGCATGACGTTATCTACACGGCATCGACGTCGCTGGCGGCCCACTTTGGCACCCTGACGCCGCAGGTATACGGCAAGTCGGGCACGGGCGAGAAAAGCGGCGAGGACGAATACGCGTGGTTCTGCGCCTATGCCCCTGCTGACGATCCCAAGTACGTGATTGCCACCATCTTGGAACAGGGCGGTGGCGGATCGGACACGGCGATGCATGTCGTGCGCGATGTACTCGGTGCGATTTATGACGAGCCCGATACCTCATCGGCTACGGGCGATTCTTCGGTTCGATAGGAGGTTGCGATGGACTTTTCGCCGGCGGACCTGTTCCGCTCAACCAAGACCGGCTCCCGCAGCAGCCTGGACCGCGTCAACAAGCAGCTCTCGGCCTCGCGTGGCACGTTCCGCCAGAAGGTACACATCGGTGTGCTGCTGGCTACCGTCGCGCTCGTTGCCTATGGCGCCATCATTATTTGGTCGGCGTCACAGTTTAAGGCCGACGCCTCATTCTCGCGCCACCTGCTGGGCATTGGCATTGGCGCGGTGCTTGCGGTGCTCGTCTGGCGTACCGATCTGCGCGGCATTTCCAATTTCTCGACGGCGCTGCTCGTCATTGACCTTATTGTGATCTTCTCGCCCAAGATTCCGGGCTTGTCCTATACGGGTGGTCTGGGCATGACGGGCTGGATCAAGATCCCCGGTATCGGCCTGACCTTCCAGCCCGTTGAGCTCGCCAAGCTCATCACCATCTTCTTTATCGCCACGCTTGGCTCGCAATACAACGGCCGCATCGATACCGTTCGCGACTACGTCAAGCTCTGCGGTATGCTGTCCATCCCGTTTTTGGCCGTCGTCGCCATGGGCGACCTGGGCTCGGGCCTAGTCGTGCTGGTCTCGGGTGCCATCGTCATCTGCATGAGCGGTGCACGCCGCGAATGGGTGCTGTCGACCTTGGCCCTGCTGGTTGGTTTGATTGCGCTCATCTTGGCGCTCGACTCGGTCTTTGATTCGCTCCTTGGCCACGACGTGCTTATCAAGCAGTATCAGATGAACCGTCTGACGGTCTTTATCGACCCCGACAATGCCAATTCGGATGATGCCTACAACCTTCAGCAGTCGCTCATTGCCGTCGGCTCGGGTGGCTTCTTTGGTAAGGGCCTGGGCCACGCGACGCAGTCGGCCGGCGGCTTTCTGCCCGAGTTCCACACCGACTTCGTCTTTGCCTTCCTTTCCGAGACCTTCGGCTTCTGCGGTTCCTTTTTGCTCCTGTGCCTCTACGTGCTGCTGATTTTCTCGACGATTCGCGTTGCCTTTAAATGCGAGTCGCTGTTCTTGCGCCTATCGTGTGTGGGTATCGTCGGCATGTGGGCGTTCCAGACCTTCGAGAACATTGGCATGTGCATTGGCATGATGCCGATTACCGGTATTCCGCTGCCGTTTATTAGTTTTGGTTCGTCGTCGATGATGATTCAGTTGCTGACGGTGGGTATCGTACAATCCATATGGCGGCATCGTTCGGGCGCCGCGTAACCGCTGGAGGGGTTTGCCATGAAGATTCCCGTAGATAAGTTGACCAGCGCTTTTAAGATGGGCGCGTCTGTTAAGAAGGATTCCGATACGCCGGTGCGTGTCTCGGTTTACCTTGATTCGACTGCGTCTCGCTTTTTGGTCGAGACGGTGCGCGATGCCTTTGTGCCGCAGACGACTTCGGGCATTGTGCGTGTTGATCGCCTGGGGGAGGACCGTATCGTTCCCAAGAACGATACCGACGTGGTGCTGGTCCTCTCGTGTGGATCCGACCGCCTGGAGAGTGCTGTACAGGAGCTCGTGATCGCCGGCGCGCCCGTGTGCGTGCTTGCCGAGTCCGCCGTTGAGGTGCCGTTCATTGAGGAGTCCACGCCCATGCTCGGCGTGGTGGCGGCGACCGATAAGACCTATCTGCTCGAGACGCTTGCCCGCTGGATTCTCGATCGCACGGACAAGGAGACGGCCTTTGCCGCTAACTTTGCCTTTATGCGCATCGCGGCCGCCAATCGCATCATTACCTCGTGTGCGCTCACCAACATGGCGACGGGCGCCCTGGTGTTTTTGCCTGGTGCCGACTATCCCGTGATGGCGTTGGCTCAGGTGGGCATGCTCTTTGAGCTCGCGGCTGTCTTTGGACGCGGCATTAAGCCCGAGCGCGGCTATGAGGTCGCGGGCGTGCTCGCCGGCGGTCTGGTGATTCGCGCGGTCACCCGTGTGCTTGTGAAGCAGACGCCGCACATTGGCTTTGTCGTCAAGGCGCTGACTGCAGCCGCCGGCACCTATGGCATGGGCCGCGCGCTCGTGTCGCTCTACGAGCGCAATGTCGACTACAGCCGCGCCAACGAGGTCGCTGCTGCTACGTTCTCACGCGTTCGCGACCTGGTGACCACGGTCGCCGGTGCCACACGTCCTATGGCGTCCTACCAGGACGTATCCGATCTCGCTGCTTAGGGGTTTCTTTTGCGCGTTCCATACCAAGACTGTTTTCATCTGATCGAGCCGTTGCTCGCCAAGGTCGAAAAGCCGAGCCGCTATATCGACCACGAGTGGGGTACGCTCTCTAAGGCCGATGCCGACTATCGTTGCTGCATGATCTATCCGGACGTGTATGAGGTCGGCCTGCCCAACCAGGGCATCGCCATTCTCTACAACATCCTTAATCAGGCCGAGGGCATTTCCTGCGAGCGCGGCTACGTGCCGTGGCCCGATATGGGCGATGCCATGCGCGAGGCGGGGATTCCGCTGCTGTCGCTCGAGGGTGCAGCGCCCGTGGCCTCGTTCGACATCGTTGGCATGCACGTGCCGCACGAGATGGCTGTGACGAACTTCCTCGAGGCGCTCGATCTTGCCGGCATTCCGCTGCTGGCGGCCGACCGCACCGAGGACGATCCTATCATCGTCGCCGGTGGTCCCTCGGTGTATAACCCCGAGCCGTACGCGGCTTTCTTCGATGCCATCCTCATTGGCGAGGGCGAGGAGTCGCTGCTTGAGATCTGCCAGCTGCATCGCCGTTTGCGCGACGAGGGCGTTTCGCGCGCCCAGATCGTTGAGCAGCTCACGACGGTCGCCGGTACCTATGTGCCATCCCTGTATGAGGTGCGCCACGACGAGCCCTGCTCACCGCACGGCTATACCGTGCCGCGCGAGGGCAAGGACGTCCCGCCCGTGGTGTACAAGCGCGTCGTTGAGGACTTTGGCGCCACCAATCCGCTTTCGCAGTCGTGCGTGCCGTATGCGCAGCTGGTCCATGATCGCCTGTCTATCGAGATTCTGCGTGGCTGCGCCCGCGGTTGCCGTTTTTGCCAGGCGGGCATGACGTATCGTCCGGTACGTGAGCGCTCGGCCGACCAGATTGTGTCCTCGGTGATCCAGGGCCTGGAAAAGACCGGCTATGACGAGGTGTCGCTCACCTCGCTTTCGACGACCGATCACTCCTGCATCCGCGACGTGCTCGGTAGGCTCAACCGTCGTCTGGAGGACACGGGCATTCGCGTGTCCATTCCGTCGCAGCGCCTGGATTCGTTTGGCGTGGATATGGCTGAGTCGGTTGCCGGCGAAAAGAAGGGCGGCCTGACGTTTGCGCCCGAGGCCGGCAGCCAGCGCATGCGCGACATCATCAATAAGAACGTGACCGAGGAGGACCTGGACCGTGCGGCCAAGGCGGCCTTCGAGGCCGGCTGGAACCGTATGAAGCTCTACTTTATGATGGGCCTTCCCGGTGAGCGCGACGAGGATATCGTGGCTATCGCCAACCTGGCCGATCACGTGCTGGAGCTCGGCCGCTCCGTGGTGCCCAAGGCGCGCCGCGGGTCTATCTCGGTGTCCATCTCGGTTTCGGTGTTCATCCCCAAGGCGGCAACACCCTTCCAGTGGTGCCCGCAGCTCGATTACGACGACGTCAAGCGCCGCCAGAAGCTGCTCATCACGAGCGTGCGCAACCGCGCCGTTCGCGTACACTACCACGATGCGGAGACCTCGCTTATCGAGGCTGCGCTTTCCCGTGCCGGTCGCGATATGACGCCGGTCATCATCGATGCCTGGCGTGCGGGATCGCGCTTCGACGCCTGGGTGGAGCACTTCTCGCTCGACAACTGGAAGGAGGCCGCTGCCAAAAACGGCATCGACCTCAACGAGCTGGTGCACCTGCCCTACGAGCTGGACTGGCACCTGCCTTGGGAGCACGTGAGCCCCGGCTGCTCGCGCGGCTTCCTCGAGCGCGAATACCGCCGTTCGCTCGAGGGCGTCACGACGCCCGATTGCACCCGCACGTCGTGCACCGGCTGCGGAATCTGTCCCACGCTCCACGCCAAGAACGTATTGGTGGGTGATCGCGCATGAGTGAGCGCTTGACCGACAATCCCACGCTCTTTAGGCTGCGCGTTCGCTACGGCAAGCGCGGCCGTCTTAAGTATCTGGGGCATCTGGAACTAATCCATACCATTGAGCGCATCGTCCGCCGCGCGGGCCTGCCCTATGCCGTGACGCAGGGTTTCTCGCCGCATATGCGCGTGGGCTTTTCGTCGGCGCTGCCCGTGGGCACGTCGTCGACCTGCGAGTGGTATGACCTGTTTATGACCGAGTTCGTCGCGCTCGACGAGGCCTTTGAGCGCTTGGCCGCTGCATCGCCTGCCGATCTGGCGCCTATCGAGGCTGCCTACATCGACGTGCGCACGCCGGCGCTGACGGCTCAGCTCACGCGTCTGTCGTACCGCATCGACTTGCACCTGGACCCCGAGGCACCCGTGAGTGCCGACGAGGTGCGCGCTGCGATCGACACGCTGCGCGCGGGTCATGGAATCGACTATGCGCGCGGCAAGAAGAGCAAACGCCTTGATCTGGACCATACGCTTGTTGGCTATGAGCTCACGGCGGGGGAGCGTGGGGACCATCTGGTGCTCATGCTCGACACCCATGCCGACAACGAGGGCTCCATGCGTCCGGAAATTTTGCTTTCCGCTGCTGATGTTTTGTTGCAGGGCTTGACCCCGGGCGTCGATGCACCTATTGTTTCCACCGGTATGCAAGACCTCGTGACCATCTGCTCCTACGATGTCGAGCGTCAGAATCAAGCATGCGAGGACGACGAGGGCCGACTCGTCAGCCCCATACCTGTGCGAACTTGTGGATTTGCTCCACATACTCGTTGACGGGGGTATTATCGCCTGCTACTATATTCGGCTGTTGCACTAACTGATGCATGAAGGGCAAGTAAACATGTACGCAATCGTTAACACGGGCGGCAAGCAGTACAAGGTCGCCACCGACGATGTCATCACCGTCGAGAAGATCGAGGGCAATGAGGGCGACAAGGTCACCCTGCCGGTCATCTTCCTCAACGATGGTAAGAAGATCGTCACCGATCCCGACAAGCTGGCCAAGGCCAAGGTTACCGCTCAGATCGTTGAGCAGTTCAAGGGCGAGAAGCAGCTGGTCTTCAAGTTCCACAAGCGTAAGCGCTATCGTCGTCTGAAGGGTCACCGTCAGCAGCTCACCAAGCTGAAGATCGTGAAGGTCCAGGCTACGTCCCGCGCCAAGAAGGCTGTCAAGGCAGAGGCCGAGGCTGTTGCCGAGGCTCCCGTCGCCGAGTAGATTACACTCGTAACGAAAGAGTAGGTATACACAATGGCACACAAAAAAGGACTCGGTTCCTCCCGTAATGGCCGTGACTCCCGCGGTCAGCGCCTTGGCACGAAGCGCTTCGCCGGCCAGACGGTAACCACGGGCACGATTCTCGTCCGTCAGCACGGCACGCACATCCACCCGGGTGAGAACGTTGGCCGTGGCAAGGACGACACGCTGTTCGCGCTGGTCGACGGTACCGTTGAGTTCCACAAGGGTATCAAGCACAGGGTCAGCGTACGCCCGCTCGCGAACGCGTAATTCACCCTTCATAGAGCACATATGTGGGAGGCACTTGAGTTTTAGGATTCAAGGGTCTCCCTCTTTTTGTAGGAGGCGATTCTGTTGTCACAGTTCACCGATATCAGCCGCATTAACGTGTGCGGCGGCGACGGCGGTGCCGGATGCATGTCGTTTAGGCGCGAGGCCTTTGTCCCCAAGGGTGGCCCCGATGGCGGCGACGGCGGTCGTGGCGGCAATGTCGTCATCCAGGCCGATGCTCAGCTGTCTTCGCTGATTGATTACCGCTTTAAGCATCACTTCCGCGCCGAGCGTGGCACGCACGGGCAGGGCGCCCGTCGCAACGGTAAGAGCGGCGAGGATCTGATCCTCAAGGTTCCCATGGGCACCGTGGTGCGCGAGCTCGACCCCGAGACGCAGACCCCGATGTTCGAGATTGCCGACTTGGTTCACGACGGCGAGCGCGTCGTCGTAGCACCCGGCGGCGCCGGCGGTCTGGGCAATACGCACTTTGTGACGTCGGTGCGCCGCGCGCCCGCGTTCGCCCAGCTGGGTGAGCCGGCCGAGGAGCACTGGATTGAGCTCGAGATGAAGCTCATGGCCGATGCCGCGCTCGTGGGCTTCCCCTCGGTGGGTAAGTCCTCACTCATCGCGCGCATGAGCGCCGCCCGTCCCAAGATCGCCGACTATCCGTTTACCACGCTCGTGCCCAACCTGGGTATGGTGCGTGCCGGCGAGTACTCCTATGTCGTTGCCGACGTCCCCGGCCTTATTGAGGGTGCGAGCGAGGGCAAGGGTCTGGGCCATCAGTTCCTGCGCCACATCGAGCGCACGGCACTTATCATGCATGTCGTCGATATGACGGGCGGTTTTGAGGATCGCGATCCGGTCGAGGACTATCGCATCATCAACCGCGAGCTCGAGCAGTATGGCGCCGAGCTTTCGGAGCGCCCGCAGATCGTCGTCGCCAACAAGTGCGATGCGCCGGGCACGGCTGACAAGATTGCCGACCTCAAACGTGCTGCGCTCGACGATGGACATATGTTCTTTGCCGTGTCTGCTGTGACGGGCGCCGGCCTCAACACGCTGATGCTTGCCGTGGGCGAGCAGGTGGCTAAGCTGCGCGCCGAGTTGGCTGTCTCCGATGAGCCGGTCGATCTGCGTGACGATGAGTGGGAGCGCCGTCGCCTGCAGCGTGAGAAGCGTTTCCGCATTGTTCAGGAAGAGCCCCACGCCTTCCGCGTGGTCGGTCGCGCCATCGAGCGCATGGTCATCCAGACCGACTGGGAAAACGAGGAGGCCGTCATCTACCTGCAGCATAAGTTTGCGCGCATGGGTGTTGACGACGCGCTCGAGAAGGCCGGCTGCCGTGCGGGCGACGAGGTCCGCATTTGCCAGCGCGCCTTTGACTTTGAGGGCGCCGAGGACTTCTCGGAGTATGAGGAGGAGCTTGAGGACGAAGGCGAGGACGTTGCCGTTGAGGTCTTTGACGTAGCCGATGCTGCGGACGAGGGCGTCGAGGTTGTCGATGTGGCGGACGTCGTGGACGATGTCGAGACCCCGGAGGGCGAGTAAGTCATGTCGCTGCGCGGTGGAATTGGTCTGCCTGAGCTGCCTATCGAGGATGGGCAGGAGTTTCGGCTTGGCATTATGGGTGGCACCTTCGACCCGATTCATTACGGGCACTTGGTTACCGCCGAGCAGGCGCGCGAGTCGCTCGACTTGGACGCCGTGCTCTTTATGCCGGCCGGCTCTCCCGCCTTTAAGCTCGACAAGCCGGTGACGCCTGCCGAGGACCGTTATGCCATGACGGTCCTCGCCACCGCTGCGAATCCGGCTTTTTTGGCGAGCCGATTCGAGATCGACCGTCCAGGCGTGACCTATACGGCCGATACGCTTCATGCCCTTCGCGACTTTTACCCGCCTCAGGTAAAGCTCTACTTTATTACGGGCGCTGACGCGATTATCGATATTGTGACCTGGCATGATGCCGACCGAATCGCCGAGCTTGCCACGTTTATTGCGGCGACGCGACCGGGCTTTGATATCGATACTGCTCGCGCGCGAATCAAAGAGTCGGGCCTGCCGTTTGACGTGCGTTATATCCAGATTCCGGCGCTGGCGATTAGCTCGACCAACATTCGCAAGCGAGTTGCCCGTGGCATGAGCGTGCGCTATCTTACGAGCGAGTCCGTGCTCGGCTATATTCGCAAACGCGGTCTGTATGCCGATCTGGGTCAAGAAGATTTTGAGTGATGGGGGTCTACGTTGTCGGTAGAAGATCAGTTTGAGGGCGACGAGCGCGCGCTGCTCAAGCGCATTCAAGAGCTGCTCGACGTGCGCATGAAAGACAAGCGCAAGCGCTATGCGCATTCGTTGGGCGTTGCCGAGACCGCGCTTCATCTGGCCGAGGTCTACGGCGTTGACCGCTTTGATGCCGCCGCCGCCGGCCTGATTCACGACTGGGATAAGGTTCTCTCCGACGACGAGCTCGTGGCCCGCGCGTTGCACTACGGCATCAAGGTTGCCGGCTCTCCATCGGCGGCGACACCGCTGCTGCATGGTCCGGTTGCCGCCTATGAGCTTCCGCAGCTTTTTCCCGAGCTATCGCCGGCGGTCTTTCAGGCTGTCGACCGTCACACCGTGGGCGCCTGCGACATGACGCCGCTCGATATGGTGGTCTTTGTGGCCGACGCCATTGAGCCCAATCGTCACGGCGATTATGCCCACGCGCTGCGCAAGATGGTGGGGGAGTCGACGCTCGACGAGTTGTTCTTCTCCTGTTTTGCGCAGGGTCTGGTCTACGTGATCCAGTCTGGGC
>CAKTUC010000024.1 GCA_934617135.1 uncultured Collinsella sp.
CTCACGGCCATCAACAAGCTGCCCGCGCTGGAGTTCGTGCGCGTGGAAGTCGCCGGCGTCTATGGCATCCCCGCCAGTCAGGGCAACTTTGACCAGGCACTCTTTACTTGGGCACGCGACCACCACACCCAGTTCCACAAGACCCTGTGCGAGGGGATTTATCTGTAGAGTAAAACTCGAAAATCGAGTCCAGTTTTCCTCGAAAATCGAGTGCGAAAATCCTCGGAAATCGAGTATGCGCAGGTAGTTGAGTTGCTTGAGCACCCGACAGCTTCGCACGAGCGTGGATAATCTCCCATTTTTGACAGCCTTTCAGCCCAAAAACGGGAGATTATCCACCCTCATTTTTCAATCGTCCAAAAATCCTCGCTCGTCAACATGCAATTAGGCATCGGCATCGTCATACACGATATCGATACCACAGCCGAGACAGCGTCCGGGGCGCACCGGCATGCGAAGACGGTCTTGCTACAGCCCCAGGATGTGCTCCAGATAGCTCTTGTTGAACCAGAAGGATTGTCTGGTCATCCAGCGACCGTCGGGCAGTTCGTAGGCGTTTCTAGCAATGTCGCCGATTTCGGTCCCGTCGGCGAATTTGTACGCAGCTTTCGAGGTGTGCGGGCGCACATGAACGATCGGGTTGTCTGCCATGCCGGGCAGATTGTTGGTTACCTTGAGCTTTCCGCTCGCGTCCCGATACGGATTGAGCTTAACGCCCTCACGAATGACCTTTCGCGTCTCGTCCCAGCAAGCTTTTGCGGGACCTTCGATTTCGTTTGCCGGCATTGCCCAGAATAGACAGCGGTCGAGGCGCCATGCCCCCTCGTGGTCCTCACGGAACACGACAAAGAAGAAACGGTTGGTCTCAAGGCGCGCACGGAAGGAAGACGTTTCCCAATCCTCGTTGATTAGCTGCTTAAACTCAAACGGAGGGAAGGACATTGCTTGCTCGATGTGCCCCCTCTTATTAACGCGACAAGCGCGGACGTTAATCCCAGCCTTAACGAACTCCTCAGCGGCATTACTTTTAATGCCGAGCATGCGATAAACGAGCGTTGTCCATTGCGCTTTGTTGCCCGTATACTCCAGGCCGTACTGCTCCGCAATCTGGCGATCGGTTTCACCATAGTGACGCTCGATAAGTTCAGTTACGTAGCTCTCGAAATCAATGGACTCATCGCCAGCCTGAACGATGCTCTCGCCAACGCGCGGGGCACCGAGCACGTAGGTATGGAGCACGTAGTCCATATACGAGCGCTTGAGCGAAAAGGCGCGACGCTTCGCGCGACGGCGTTCAATCTCACCCGTATCGGTATTGAAATACTCGTAATACTGGTCAACCCACATCGTCGCTTCGGTTGCGCCCTTTGTGCAGGCGCCCAAGTAGGTCGTCATGCCCTCCGACAGCTCATCCGCGCGACCATCCTGAATGTACGAAATGATCTTCTCGTAGTCGGCGCGAATGATTTTCATGTCCTCTTCGGGCAGACGAACCATAACCGCGCGCTCAATACGCTGGTCATATTTATCGATGGAGCGGTCGCGGCCGTAGTAAATCAGCAGGATATTGCTGAGCTTAGTCTTGAGATGCGAGTTGTCGTAGTCGAGCGAGACAGGACGGTCGTAAGGAATCATCGTTAAGACAAGGCGCTCGCCGGCGGACTTGCGACCGTCCTTGAGTACATCAAAGCACGTAGCCTTGAGCTCGACACCTGCCTCGGGAAAGTCCGGTCGGTCATCGCTGTTAGCCTTATAACCAAAGTAGCGCTCTTCGATGAGGTTGCCCATGCCGCCCTTGTACTTCTTGGAGCCAAAGTCCTTGGGCGCGCTCTCCCCTTCCGGCGCAATGCCGAGCTCGAGGATATCGCGGAACGTCATGCCATCGAGATTGGCGGCATAGCGTTCGATGCTTGAGGGGTCAGAGAAATCAGTATCGTCAAGCATGCGCTTGAAATCGAGGTGCTTCTTGGACATGGGGGGCCTCCGAACATCACAGTTAAATCCATGGTAGTTCAGGGCAGCGTTTTCCTCCATGAAATTGAGGTCTTGATCTTGTCCGCTCGATCGGTTATTGTTGTGAGCACCATAAACGGACACAGCAGCGATTGGAGAAACGTGTCTGAGATTAACATTGCCGAGCTTTTTGCGGGCGTCGGCGGATTTCGTCTGGGTCTCGAAGGCTATGCCGACCCGCTTCATCCCGAGTTTTACATGAAGCCCGCCGGCCCCTTCCGTACTATTTGGGCCAACCAGTGGGAGCCGCCCGGAACCAAGGCGCGACAGTTCGCAGCACGTTGCTACATGGACCGCTTTGGCGAAAATTCCGTAGTCAACGAAGATATCAATAAGGTTCTGGAGCAGGCCGAAGCTGGCGAAATTGAAATCCCCGACGTGCAAATGGTCGTCGGTGGCTTTCCTTGCCAGGATTACTCCGTCGCTCGCCCGCTCAACCAGGCGCATGGCATTGAGGGCAAGAAGGGTGTCCTTTGGTGGGATATCTATCACTTCCTGGAGATGAAGAAACCGCGCTTCGGGCTCTTCGAGAACGTCGACCGCCTGCTCAAGTCCCCCGCGTCTCAGCGTGGCCGCGACTTTGCCATCATCCTGAGCTGTCTCGCCGACCTCGATTACACCGTCGAATGGCGCGTGGTCAACTCTGCGGAATACGGTTTCCCCCAGCGTCGCAAGCGCGTCTATATCTTCTGTGAGAAGAACGCCGGCAAGGTTGATCTTGTCGACCGCATGCACAACGGCGTTATGGCGAAGGCCTTCCCCGCTATCTATCCGGACGACATGGCCGAGCTCGATGTCCTGCCCGACCCTTACGAGAACTCGACTCGTTTTGGCGTTGGTCAAAAGACTTCGCAGTTCAAGAATGCCGGCGTCATGCAAGGCTGCCACGTTTTGACCTGCGACTTCGCTGAGGATTATCACGGCGAGCGCCGCGTGCTTGGCGATGTGCTTGTTGATGAGGCGGCTGTTCCGGAGCAGTTCTACATCTCTGACGAGAAGCTTCCCGACTGGCGCTACCTCAAGGGCAGTAAGCGCGAAGAGCGCACCAACAAAAATACGGGCTTTACATACACGTATTCCGAGGGAGCCATGAGCTTCCCGGATGCTACCGACAAGCCGAGCCGCACCATTCTCACGGGCGAAGGCGGCACGGGCGCCAGCCGTTTTAAGCATGTCATCGAGTGCCCCGACGGCCGTTTCCGCCGCCTCGTTCCCGACGAGCTCGACCAGCTCCAAGGATTCCCGAAAGGCTGGACGGATACCGGCATGACCGATGGTCATCGAGCTTTCTGCATGGGCAACGCTCTGGTGACCGGCGTACCCCATCGCATTGGTGAGGCCATGGTTGAAGTGTACGGGCTGTAATCCGGCTGCTTTTGGCATAAATAACGAGGGCCAGTTCTTAATTGAACTGGCCCTCGCCTTTACTTACGTCGTTGCACGTGTTTTTGACCGGTTACTCGGTCGCTACGCCAACCAAATTAAGCGTGACATTAAAAGTCGGATTGGTTATTTGAGCATCATCCAGGTCGGACACATTAACACAATCTGAATCCGTACCCTCCATCCAGATGATGACCTTTATATGGGTACCGTCGTAGCCAACGTTCGTGGCGATAGCCTTACTGTTTTGCCCAGCAGGCTTATCATATAAAGCACCGTTTTTTGCGGCTGCCCAGTTTCCATTTTGCTGATCAACAAGATTGTCGGCATACAAGTGCATGTAACTTGCTTCTTGGGTTGTATCCCCCGCCGAAGCAACGCAACTCCAACCCATGGTGGCATTAACATCATTGCCAGTTTCGGTGGAGGATGGCTGAGTCGGAGCATAGACGAACTTTAAGTCATCGCCGACAACAATGCCGACCCTCAGGGATCCTTTAATCTTATTGAACCAATTATCCGAAGCCCCCGCCGAAGGAGTAACAACTAAGGGATTATCAGGATTCAAATAGACATCGGCACGGCCGGTCTCCTTAACCGTATAGACGGTATAGTTTCCCACCGCAAATGCGTAATACGAGTTGTTACCTTGACTATAAAGACCCTTTTCGTCGGTATTAGCTTCTTTATAAGAGCTGACCTTTGTATTGCTCCAGGTGGCGGGTACAAACCATGACTTCGCATCATCCGTTGAAGAGGGACTAATTTGATTTCCAACAGCAGATGCTGTCGTTAACGCCTCGCGATTATCCTCATGATTAGGCGTATCTCCGGGCACAATCTGAAGAACCATTCCGTTTGTCTGGGCACTAATGCTACCTGTCGTTGCCTTAACCACAGAATTGGTGACAAACCACGCATACGTAGCCGACCCGAGTGCCACAGCCGCCATTACAACCGAGATAGCGGCAATTCTAAGCTGTTTTTTCATTTCGCCAGTATTCATTTTTCACCTACCTTCTTTTCAAAAAAGGCGGAGCCGAAAGACCCCGCCCTCAAGTCAGCAGATATGCCATCCCGCTTGATTAGTTGTTACCGTTGGGAGTAGCTTCAAATTCAACGGTGACCTTGTTGGTAGCGGTCAAGCTCGAGAGATTGTTGGTATAGACGGCCTGGTCAGATCCCTCATAATAAAGATAGACGTTTACAACGTGGTCCTGACCAGGTAAGACCTCGCCGAAATTCGGAACAGCATTGCTATTCTCGGAGCTGAGCTTCACTTCGTACTTAGTGGAATTAGCCTCTTGGCCGTACACGACCCATTTCGAATTATCGTTACCGTCAACAACCAGCACACGCAAAGCCTTCATCAGGGCAGAGGCATTATTAGCCTCATCCGTAACATCATACTTTCCGTTGGAGATTCCTGCGACCTTAAGGTCCTTCATTTTCTGACCCTTAGTGCTCACATTAAAAGGAACGTGAAGGGCGTAGCCCTCGTTCACGGCCTCAGTGGGAGTACCATTTGTGCCAATCTTCCTCAGCGCATCTTTCAGGGCACCGTTAGTGGTCGTCGTGCCATTTCCCGTCCAGAACTCGCCAGGATGCGCAGTGGTGTCTTTATCCGCCTGCTCGCCAAAAGTCGCAGGGAAAAGAGCCTTGTCTTGCACATCTGTCTCGACGGCACTTTCATTAGCGTCTTTAGCGCCAGTAGTGCCCTTAGCAATCGTCATGTAAGCAGCGTTCGACTGCGCGCTAATGCTGCTCGTCGTTGCCTTGACGGAATTGTTCGTCACAAACCATGCGAAGGTGGCGGAGCCGAGGGCTACGGCTGCCACGAGCACCATGGCGATGGCGGCACCCATCTGCTTCTTTAATGCCTTGGTATCCATACGGACCCCTTTCTTTCCCCATTCGTCCCAGATGACCCTCGAGAAGCCCGGAAGGGGAGCCCGCGCTTTCGTGTTGGATGTTGCTTGCCCATCCTGTAGATATGAAAATGAGAATACCATAATTCTTACGATTTCCTTATGAGTTTTCGCGACCTGATAATCCAATTGATTCAACGGTCTACCTTGGGTTATGTAAACACCGTTCGCCCTTTTTCTCCTTCGTTTTCGTGATGCCATAAGTCCGCCTTAAGACTTGCGGTCACAGTTGCGCGCCAGCGTACGCACTCTCCCCCACCGCGCTTCGCCCCGGGCTCTCCCTCTCGCTATACTGATGTAGCACGTGTAATTTCTGCCTGCTTGACAGGCTATTTGCTAGGAGGATCCCATGGCTGCTGCCGCTCAACCTAAAGGAAGCGTTTCGTCCGGATCGATCAAACCGGTGACGCGCAAGGCCGTCCGCTGCCAGCGCGAGGTCGCCTGGCTGGTCACGCAGGCGGCCGGCAAGCTCGTCGCCACCACCGACGACGTCAATGCGCCCACGCCCAGCCATGTGCTGGCTGCGGCGCTGTCGCACGCTCGCGCGCAGGAGCAGGAGGCGATGGATGGCGGACGCCCGATTGGCTACGACGCCGTCATGGCTCCCGACCTTGCCAGCTTTTGCCAGGCCGCCGGGCTGCCCGCGGCGCCCAACGCACTCTCGGACGCCGGCTATATGTTCACCCTCTCGGGCGCGGACCTGATCCGCGACGTTTACGCCTACTGCAGCGACCTGGGCGAGCGCATGGGCGCCGCGACCGAGGTCAAACCGGGCTACGCGATCAAGCTTGCCCTGCGGCTGTTCTTGCTGGGCAAAAACTCAGCAACTTCCACCGCCACCGACAATGCCTCAGCATAACAAAAGCGCCGGGCGGGAAATCGATCCCGGCCCGGCGCTTCTTTGTTTTACTTATCCCCGTCCCCCGCGGGCGAGTTCTTTTGGTTACGGCGGTTACTCCAGGTCACGTTGTGGTCCTTGTAGTAATCGGGCGCCTCGTTGCCGCTCGCGCTAATGGGGTCGTTGCCGGTAAGGGTATCGGCAATATCCTGCACGAACTTAATGAACAGGCTCGTGTCATCGGTCTCGGACGAATCAAAATCGAAGCCGAACTCCACCGCACCGCCAATGATCTTGTCCACGCACTCCGGGTCGTCGCCGTCCAGCCAAATGACCACGGTGTACTTGTCCACGTCGCCCACGCGGAAGTTGTTGTGGCTGATGGTGGTGACCACGTCTTTGGACGCAAACGGCTCGGTGTTGGGCTCGGGGTTGCCGTCGGCCGCGGCCGCCGCGTAGGTGGTGGGCTCGCCATTGCGGTACACGCGCACGCGCGCCGCCTTCTCCACGCCCTTGCTGGCGCTGACCACCTTGAGCTTGGCGCTGTAGCCCAGGTCGGTCTTGCCGGCGTTGCGGATATAGAAAGTGTACGCCACGTAGTTCTTGCCGTTGTGGCTGCCGTCGATATCGTCCAGGTTGTCGGGCAGGTCCTCGGCAGCGATGTTGGTGCCGTTGTCCACGGCGTCGGCCGCCAGGCGCGCGGTGGCGTTTTTAAAGTCGCCGTTGTCGGCAATGGCCACGCCGCGGCGGAACAGCTCCAGGCGGTTGAGGTTGATGGTGAAGTTACCCATGTTTTCCTGCATAAACGACAGGGCAAACAGCACGCCAAAGGCAAGCGCCAACACCACGAGGGCCTTTTGCAGCTTGTCCATGCGCAGCAGCGCCGCGCCGATGCGTTCCATGCGGCGCTTGGGCATGTACATGGAGACGACGGCTTCGGGGTCGATGTCGTCAAGGTCCTGGTCGGCCAGCGCCTGCTCCAGCTCCTCGATGCGCACCACGCCGCGCAGGTCGCGCTTGGGCTTGGGCTTGGGTTTGGGCTTGCCGAAGCGCTTGCGCGGGGTGGGGTCCGTGGCGGCCGGCTCTTCAGCTTGGTCCTCGACCATTCCTTCGGCCTGACCCTCAGCCAAATCCTCGACCAAATCCTCGGCAGCTTTATCTTTGTTGTCGTTGCGCTTGAACAGTGCCATGGCGATCAGAGCTTATACTTGGCGCGGATATAGCCGACGTATTCTTCGACGAGCTCGCGCTCCATGTCGTCGGCGTAGCGGAACTGCAGGCCGCACACGTTGCGGTACAGGCTGCCCTTGGGCGCACGGCGCACCCAGCACACGATGCCCAGCTGCTCGGGCAGCTCGTGGCGCTCGCCCTGCAGGCGGATCGTGGGCATTTGCACGGCAAGGGCCTCGCCCACGTCGGGGTAGTCGTTAAGGTAGATGGCCAGACCGCCGGCCGAGACGTCGATGGTCATGGCGTCCTCGGGCTCGGGGGTCGGCGCGTTGTCGCGCTGGTAGGTCAGGCGCATGGCGACCTTAAAACGCTCGTCGCGGCGTTTGACGAAGCTGCGCTGCTCGGTGACTTTGCGCATTTTCCAGTAGGTGCGGATGCCCTTTTTCTCGACCGACTCGGGATAGCCGGCGAGCACGAACGTTTCCTCGCCCACCTTGTATTGCAGCAGCAGCTTCTGGTTTTCGTCCATGAGCAGCGGCTTGCCGGCAAGCATAGGCGCGCTCATGAGAAAGTACGCCTCGTCCAGGTTCTCTTTGTACGTGGCGAGCATGTTGAAGTCGGTTTTTTGGCCCATGGGCACGTCGAATGCCACCTGAAGCTTAGTCCCCGGCGTTATCTGCTGCTCTGCCATGTTGTCTCCCCCAGTCGCGGGCGCCGATATCATCGTCGTGCGCGATGCACATTGGGCTATTGTACCTGCTTTGCTGTAGGTTACAGCGCAGGGCGCGCGAAATGGCGGGATAGTGAGGGCAAGGGTGCACGGGGGCCGCGGGTCGGCCGCGGATGCAACGCGACGAGCGTGGAAATCCGGACGTCTGGAAATGAGAGTGGATTTTCGGACGGTTTTTGGGCTTTTGACGGCTGATTCCGTCCGATTTTCCACTCTCATTCAGCAGGCGTCCGGATTTCCACGCTCGTGTGTCCGATAATCCACTCTCGTGCGGCGGGCATCCGGATTTCCACGCTCGTGCGATCCGGGCGGACGACCGGCGACGCATCGGCTTCCCAGCGGCATTACCTCCGGTTCGCCGCAGACCGGGCGCTCCATATGGGTATACTCTCGGGGATTCGACTCGATTCGCCCCCGCTGGGGCGTCAAAGGAGACTGCATATGTCCACTTCTTCAACCGATCCACGCGCTGCCGCCGCTGCGCTGCTGGTGCCCGGTACCACCTGCCACGGCTTTGCCGTCGAGCGCTGCGAGTCCGTACCCGAGCTCGACTCGGACGCCTATGTGCTGCGCCACACCGCCTCGGGCGCGCGCCTGCTGTACCTGGCGTGCGACGACGAGAACAAGGCCTTCGCCATTGGCTTTAAGACGCCGCCGGCCGATTCCACCGGCGTGTTCCATATTCTTGAGCACTCGGTGCTGTGCGGGTCGGCCAAGTTCCCCGTCAAGGAGCCGTTCGTCGACCTGATCAAGGGCTCCATGCAGACGTTCCTCAACGCCATGACCTACCCCGACAAGACCATCTACCCCGTTGCCACCACCAACGAGCAGGATCTGTACAACCTGATGGACGTGTACCTGGACGCGGTGTTCAACCCGGCTATCTATACCAAGCCCACCATTTTTGAGCAGGAAGGCTGGCACTACGAGCTGGACCTGCCGAAGAGCGTCGAGGGCGAGGGCGGCGACAGCTCCGCGAACCTGCGTGAGGGCACGCTGCGTTATAACGGCGTGGTGTTCAACGAGATGAAGGGTGCGCTGTCCGACCCCATGAGCGTGCTGGACGACGCCGTCAACGCCGCGCTCTATCCCGACACCGCCTATGCGCACGAGAGCGGCGGCGACCCGCGCTCGATTCCCGCGCTCACTTACGAGCAGTTCCTGGACACGCATGCCCGTCATTACAATCCTTCCAACTCCTACATCACGCTCTACGGCGACCTGGACGTGGACCGCGCGCTGGCGTTTTTGGACGAGCGCTATCTGTCGCAGCCGAGCGCCGCGAGCCGCCGCATGGACGCTGCCGTTGCCGCCGGCGAGGACCCGTCCACGCTGGCGCCCAATCCGCTGGGCGTGCAGGCGCCCGTGACCTGCGAGTATAAGCGCGTCGAGATGGCCACCACGCCCGAGAATGCCCTGGTGGGCCTGGGTCTTGTGCTGGGCAGCGCGCTCGACCGCAAGCGCACGATCGCGGCGGACATCTTGTTCGAGGCGCTGCTGGGCTCCAATGAGGCGCCGGTTAAGAAGGCCATCCTGGCCGCCGGCCTGGGCGGCAACGTGGTGAGCTACACCGCGGCCGAGAGCCTGCAGCCCTACGAGCTCATCATGCTGCAAAACGCGCAGCCCGGCGTGGCGCGCGAGCTGCGCCGCGTGTTCCAGGACGCCTGCCGCGACCTGTGCGAGCACGGCGTTCCGCGCGAGCGCCTGGAGGCCATCATCAGCAGCAACGAGTATGACCTGCGCCAGCGCGACTACGGCATCGCCGACGGCGTGGCCATTGCGTGCGACGCGCTGAGCACGTGGCTCTACGATGACGACGCCGCGACGCTGGCGCTCAAGTACGGCCCGGTGTACGAGGAGCTGCGCGGCGAGCTGGACGGCAGCTACTTTGAGGATCTGTTGCGCGAGCTGGTACTGGAGAACGATCACATGGCGCTCGTCGAGCTGGTGCCGGTGGATGCCGCCGAGGGTGCGGAGAGCGCCGAGGCCGCCGAGCTGGCTACCAAGCGCGACGCCATGACCGATGCCGAGCTGGCCGATGTGGTCAAGCGCACGGCCGCGCTGCGTGCCGCACAGGAGGCCGAGGACACGCCCGAGGCCAAGGCAACGCTGCCGCGCCTGCGCGTGTCCGACATTGGCGAGGCGCGCCCCGAGCCGCCGCTGGTCGTGGACACAACCGCGCCCATCCCCTGTCTGCGTCACGGCATTCCCACCAATCGCTTGGCCTACGCCATGCAGTATTTCGACCTGAGCTGCGTCGCGTTTGAGGACCTGCCCTACGTAACACTGCTCTGCCGCCTGCTCAAGCAGCTGCCCACGCGCGAGCATTCGGCCGAGGAGCTCGACAACTTGCTCGCCGGCAAGCTGGGCTTTTTGAGCTTTACGACCGAGGTCATGACGCAACCCGACGTGGACGGCGTGCGCCCCTACCTGCTTGTGAGCGCCGGCGCCCTGTCCGAGAAGATCGATGCGCTGGCGAGCCTGCCGCGCGAGGTGTGGTCGAGCACGCTGTTGGCAGACGCCGACGCGGACCGCGTGCGCGACGTGCTCACGCAGATTCGCATTGGTCTTGAGCAGGGCTTCATTAACAACGGCCACTCGGCGGCGCTGGGTCGCGCGATGAGCTACAGCTCGCCCTCGGCCGTGGTGCGCGAGCAGCTCTCGGGCGTGGACTTTTACCTGTTCCTGCGCGATCTGCTCGAGCACTTTGACGAGCGCTTGGACGGGCTGCGCGCCAAGCTTGCCAAGCTGGCGGGCCGCATCTTTGTGGCCGATGGCTGCATGGCGAGCTTTACCGGCAGCGACGAGGACTTTGACGCGTACTGGGATGCCGCGGGCGACCTGGGGCTTGGCGCGGGCGACGGTGCCGATGCTGGCCGCAACGCGCTCGTGGTGCCGGTGCCGTGCAACCGCCACGAGGCCTTTGTGATCCCCAGCGATATCTGCTTTGCGGCGCGCGCCTGCGACCCGCGCCGTCTAGGCATTGACGTGACGGGCGCCTGGGCGGTGGCTGCCAACGCACTCTCCTACGACTACCTGTGGAACGAGATCCGCGTGAAGGGTGGCGCGTACGGCTGCGGTTTCCGCGCGGCCGGCGAGCGTCAGACGGCGTTCTACACCTACCGCGACCCCGCGATCGATCCTTCGATTGAGCGCGTGGAACGCGCGGGTGCATGGCTCGGCAGCTTTGAGCCCGACGAGGCCGCCTTCGAGGGCTTTATCGTGAGCTGCGTGAGCGGCATGGACGCACCGGTGAAGCCGTACGCGCTCACCAAGCGCCGCAACACGACTTACCTGGCCGGGCTCGATCCGCACGCGCGCGAGGAGCGCCGCGCCCAGATGCTCGCCGCCACGCCCGCCGAGCTGCGCGCGCTCGGTGCCGATGTGACGCGCATCGCAGCCGGGTCGCCCACCTGCGTCTTCGGCGGCCGCGAAGTCATCGCCAAGAGCAACGCCAACTTCAACGTAGTCAACCTGCTCGCCTAACGCACCAAGCAAAAACCACCACGAAGGGGACAGGCACCTTTGTGGTGGTTTTTTCGTTTTTAGCCAGCAAAAAGGGCCATTTCCAAGAGAAACCACCACAAAGGTGCCTGTCCCCTTTGTGGTGGTTTGCAAGTGAGCTGTTACTTGAGGAACGGGTTTGGCGTGGCTGCCAGCGGATTGAGCTTGTACATCCTTGCAAAGCACTCGCGACCATAGTCGGAATCGTTGCTCCAGCTGCCGTGGTCGACGTCGTACTCCGCATCCAGGCGAATCCACTCCTCCGGCTTGTTCTTCTCGTGCTTGCTGCAGAAGTAGCGCTGGTACTCGACCTCGTGCTCAAACTCAAACTCGGCATCCGAACCGCGGCCGGCATACTCGTCGACCGACGTCAGGTTGCCGTGCTCGTCGTAATAGAACTCCGCATAGCCGCCGCGCTCGGAATCGATCCTGTCGAGCTTGCCATCGCTGTACGAATAATCAACCGCGGCATACGAGTTCAGCGAGCCGTAGTCGTTGCCGTGCGAGTCATACGCCACAGGCGAGATACGCGAAATGTTGCCGTCCTTGTCATACTCGTAGCCAGCGGTGATCGTCCACCTGGTGCCCACGGTGTCGCCCTGACAGTCCAGCGTAAAGGACGTCACGCGATCCTTGTCGTATCCGTACGAATACACGACCGTCCGAGGATTGGCCGGGCTGGTATCGGTATTGGTCACCATGTTGCCGTCCTGATAAATATACGTGCTCGCGCTCTCGCCGTAACCCGCATGGGTCGTCTTGTTGATCAGGTTTCCGTCCTCGTCGTAGGTAAACGTCGTGGTGCTCGACGAATCGCTAATGTCGGCGTCGCAGTCGATGCGCGTGACGTTACCGTCGGCATCGTACGTAAACGTGTTGACGTTCTCGTAACCGCCCGCCAGATCTTCCTCAATCTCCGAAATGCGATGCGTCTCGTCATGTTCAACGCTGTAGCTTACGCCGCCACCTTGCTTGACGGCAGACGTGAAGCCCGTGACGTAACCGTTCTCGTCACGCTCGATCTCGTAGATATCGCCGTACTGGTCCGATTTATCGGTACCCTCGTAGGACACCGGCAGCCACAGCTCGTCAAGCTGTGTATCCTTAATGCCGGTAACCTTCGTATCCTGCGGCAGCGCCAACGTGGCAAGCTTCTTTTTGCCCGAAAGATCGACGCTTTTGAGCTCCCCGGCATTTGAAAGGTCGAGCTTCTCGATGTCGTCGCAGCCGTCCAGGTTAACGACGGTGACGTTACTCGCCGAGTTGAGGTCAACCGTCTTAAGGTCGCCGCAGCCCGAAAGGTCCAGGTTGGCCAGCTTGTCCCCGCCGGATTCCACGCTGACGACGTTGGGGAACACCTTACCCAGGCCCTGCGTCGACGTGACGCCGTCCAGCTCGACCGACGTCACCGCCTTGGCCTCGTCGTTCGAAATGCGTCCGTCGCCATTGGTGTCGTATTTGGTCGAGACGAGCGCGCGCATGCCGCTGTCCGGGAAGGTTTTCTCGTCGATTGGTGTGGTCGCGACTTGGGTGAAGTAGAACAGCGCGCCGCCGCCGATACCCGCCGCCACGGCAAGAACCGCGGCAATCGTGATCAACGGCTTCTTGGAACGTTTGCGCCGCGCGGGCTGCTGCACGGGCACGTATTGCTGAGAGGCGGGCGCGGCAGGCTGGGGCTGCTGCGAGGTCGCGACCTGGTCGGGCGCTACAGGCGCGCCGCATACGGGGCAAAAGAGGGCGTCGTCGACAAGCTGCACGCCACACGAGCGACAAAACATGGCGGGCTCCTTTCGGTTCATTCCTTCCACCATGAAGGTAAACCCAAAAATGCAACCCTTGTTGCGCAACAAAGCCAAGCGGGAGCCAAACCGCCACAAAGGGCGCAGTTCACAGGCATATTTGCGGTGGCTTTACTGCCCATATCGCGTTTGCTCAGATAAAACCTGCCAAAATAAACCTGTCCCTGTTTGGTAGGTTTGGGAGATGAGACTGGGATGGATAAGGCTGAGTTGCGGCGGGCGGTAATTGCTCGACGCGATGCGATTGATTTTGATGTTCGGGCGGCGAAGTCTGCCACCGTTTGTGCACGGCTCGTTGAGCTGCTGGAGCGCGCGGACACCGCGGCCCCGCGCACCGTTGCCGTCTATGCGGCCATCGGTTCCGAGGTTGATCCTGCCGCATTTGCCGTCGCTGCCGCCGCACGCGGCTGGCAGGTGGCCTATCCGTGCATACTCTCGGCAGCTGACGCCGCGGCTTGCGGCCAACGCATGCGCATGCGAGTAGTCGCCGCCGGCGACGTCGGCACGGCTCCGTTTATCGCCCACCCCATGCGGACCTTCGCGGCGGCGGAAATCGACAGCACCCGCTTCCCCATCGCGACTGCCGACATACTCGCTATGATCATCGTGCCGCTCGTAGCCTTCGATCGCACCGGCGCACGCCTAGGCTACGGCGGCGGCTGCTACGACCGCTACCTGCCCACGCTCTCGACATCGTGCCGAATCGTCGGCATCGCCTTTGAAGAGCAACGCGTCGAGCACGTCCCCACCGACGCCCACGACCTACCGCTACCCATCATCATCAGCGCCTAAATGCCAGCGCACCGTACCCCACAAAATGAGAGTGGATAATCTCCCGTTTTGAGCCCTCCATCGAGCCAAAAGCGGGAGATTATCCACCCTCATTCAACAGGCGTCCGAAAATCCACTCTCGTGTGTCCGATTTTCCACGCTCGTGGAGCACATGTCCGAAAATCCACGCTCATACGGGCGCGGGCACCCCGCGACAGCCTCAACTCACACGCGGCACGCCGGCAACCTTGAGCTTGCGATCGAGCTTTGTCGGATCCCTTAGGTCATCCCAGCACAAGCGGACAATCTTACAGTTATCGAGCATCGAAAGCCTCGACTCACGCTGGCGCTCGTCAAATTGCGCCTTTGCGAGCTTGCCCTCCTCCACCGCCTTCTCACTTTTAATGAATCCGTCGAACTCCCCGATAATCAACCGGTCGCCCACGCGCCACAAGTAGTCAACGCGATATGGCTTTCCCGGCTCAACCGGGTCGAACAGCTCAACCTGCAGCTCCGGAACCTGCCAGCCGCGCTCGATCATCAAAGCGCGCGCCTTGGACTCGCCGCCGCTTTCCGACAGGCCATCGGCATACTGCGCAACCCTGCGCGCCGTCACAACACCGCGGCGATTCAGGCCAAGCTTGTCGATCGTCGCAATGAGATGCTGCTTAGATATAAGTTGCTCGTGAAGCACCGAGTCCGCAATGATCAGGCCCTCGACAAACGACGCATCGACCAGGCAATCCGTTATCGTCTGGTCGATATCGGTCACGGCAATATCCATCTCGCTGGCCCGCGTGCGCCGGATATAGCGATGGCGAACGATCTTAGAGCCCGGCGTCGTCGATTGCGTCGGCATCACGGCAATATGGATGTGCGTCAAATTGGCATACGAGACCGAAAGGCCGTAAATCGCGGCCGCCGTATGGGAGCAGAATGTCCAGTCGGGGTGCTTTTGCGCGAGCGCCCGCACCCGGTGCAGGTAGCGCTGCCGAAACTTGAGCTCGGACCAATATTCCGGGCGCGCATACAGCCCTGGCATGACCACCTCGAGACTCCCTGTCGCCACCCGTCGCTCAATCTGCTTTGCCTCCGCCGCCGTACGCGCGTACACGCAGCTCATCTGCTGCTCGCATGCTTTGATATGGCTCGCAAGCCTTTGATGCGCCGTCGCGTTTCCCATGTCGCCTCCCAGCTCTTGGAATGGCGCAAACGTACCAGACGGTTTCATGCGGAGTCTGACCAAATGCCGACCAAAAGCCGACCAAATGCTTGACGGATTTAGGCGTTTTCTACTAATGGCGTATTTCCGCAGGCAGAGCAATTGCCGAAAGGTCCCTGTCTCCACATTTAGAGACCTTTATTCCATATGTTTCTCGGAAAGAAAATGTGCTGCAGTTCGAAACTACCTATTTTGCGACGTTGCCCGCACGTGCTCGGCGCGCAACGGGCTACCAGCTCGGCACATGCCCAGAAATTGAGAGTGGATAATCTCCCACTTTGAGCCTGCTATCAAGCCAAAAACGGGAGATTATCCACCCTCATCGTGTGAACGTCCGAAAATCCACGCTCGTGTGTCCAGATTTCCTCGCTCGCCGCGCGCCACGGCCACAGCAGCGGCACCGCCCCAGCCTAGTGCTCCTCGCCGGCGCGGGCCAGGTCGTAGGGCGTGGTCTGGTAGACGTAGTAGTTGAGCCAGTTGGTGTAGAACAGCTGAGCCTGGCTGCGCCAGACGTTGCGCGGCTCGGCGGTGGGGTCGTCGCCCGGGAAGTAATGCGCCGGCACCTCTGGATTAAGCCCGCGCTTGACGTCGCGCTCGTACTCCAGACGCAACGTGTCGGTATCGTACTCGGGATGGCCAAAGACAAAAAAGCGACGACTGTCGGTCGACTTGACGATGTACAGGCCCACCTCGTCGGACACGGCCACGACCTCAAGCTGCGGCTCGGCCTCCACGTCCTCGCGGCGCACATCGGTGTTGCGCGAATGCACGGCATAGAAGCGGTCATCGAAACCGCGCACCAGCGGGCTTTGCGGCTTCACCAGATAATGCTCGAACACGCCGCTCGCCTTAGCCGGCAAATCGTACTTCTGAATACCGTAATGGTGATACAGGCCCGCCTGCGCGCCCCAGCAAATGTGCAGCGTGGAGTGCACGTGCGTGGTTGACCAGTCCATGATCTGGCAGAGCTCGGGCCAGTAGTCGACTTCCTCGAACGGCATCTGCTCCACCGGCGCGCCCGTGATGATCAGGCCGTCGTAGTGGATGTCGCGGATGTCGTCGAACGTGCGGTAGAACGTCTCCAGGTGGCCGGCGCTCACGTGCGTGGCCTCGTGCGTTTTGGTGCGTAGCAGGTCCACCTCCACCTGCAGCGGCGTGTTGGAGAGCTTGCGCATGATCTGCGTTTCGGTGGCGATCTTGGTGGGCATGAGGTTGAGGATGAGCACGCGCAGCGGACGGATGTCCTGGTGCAGCGCGCGGTACTCGGTCATGACAAAGATGTTCTCGCTCTCGAGCTGCGCGGCGGCAGGGAGGGCGTCGGGAATGCGAATGGGCATGGATGCTCCTTACGAGTCAGTTGCAGCTATGGTACAACGAGCGGCCCCATCCACGCGAGCACATCGCTCAGCGATGCCGTCAGCGGCCCGAATCACTCCAAAAATAGAGATTAAGGCATGTCCCAAAAATCTACGGCGCTTTAGCCTAGCAAAGTGGCAGCAGGACGCTACAATGGTTCGACGCGAAAAACTCGGCCGAAAGGATACATATATGTACCAGACGCGTAAGATCGGTGTGGTCGGCCAGGGCCACGTAGGAGCACATGTCGCCAACAGCCTGCTTATGCAGGGCATTGCCGATGAGCTGTACCTGTGCGATATCAACGAGGCCAAGGTGACGTCCGAGGTCCAGGACCTGCGCGACTCCCTTTCGTTTGTCCCGTATAACACCAAAATCGTCAACTGCTACGACCACTACGAGGAGCTAGCTTGCTGCGACGTCATCGTCAACGCCGCCGGCAAGGTCGCGCTGGCCGCTGGCAACCGCGACGGTGAGTTGTTCTTTACCACCGACGCCGCCCGCACCTTTGCCAAGCGCATCGTCGACGCCGGCTTCGACGGCATCTTTGTGAGCATCTCCAACCCCTGCGACGTCGTGTGCACCGAGCTGTGGCACCTGACCGGCTACGATCCCAAGAAGATCATCGGCTCGGGCTGCGGTCTGGATTCCGCCCGCCTGCGCACCGAGATCTCCAAGAAGGTCGGCGTGAGCCCCAAGTCCATCGACGCCTACATGATCGGCGAGCACGGCTTTAGCCAGCTGGCCGCCTTTAAGGCCGCGACCATCGCCGGCAAGAGCCTCAACGAGCTTCAGGCCGAGAACCCCGACAAGTACACTTTTGACCACATGGAGGTCGAGGAGCTCGCGCGCAAGGGCGGCTATGTGACCTACCAGGGCAAGCAGTGCACCGAGTACGCCGTCGCCAACTCCGCCGCGCGCGTCTGCGCCGCCGTGCTGCACAACGAGCACGCCGTGCTTTCCGCCTCCACGCTCATGACCGGCCAGTATGGTGAGGAGGGCATCTTCACATCCCTGCCGTGCGTGATCGGCGCCGAGGGCGTCGAGGAGGTCTACACGCTCGACCTTTCCGAGCACGAGCTCGAGGGCTTCCACAAGAGTTGTCAGCACATCCGCGACAACATCTCCCAGCTCGACTGGTGGGACGCCGAGGCCTACGACGCAAAGTAGGCCGTTGGCTGCTGCAACCTCGCGAATCTAAGCGCGATACCAAGCGGGCCGCGCCGGAAACCCCGGCGCGGCCCGCTTTTTTTGGCTCACGCGGCACATTTGCGAATCGAAGGTGAATACTTTTCCCGAGAAGTGAACGGGCAAAATCGGACCCCCGAAGCATCGACACTTTTGAGGCACTGTTTCCTGCGGTTTCGTCGAAGTTTTCCTGCGGTTTTGGCGCCAAAAAGTGTGGATGCTTCGGGGGTCCAAAATAGGTCGTTCACTTCTCGGGAAAAGTATTCACCTTCGTTTTTCAACGAACTGAAAGGGGCCCTGAAAATCAGAACCACCCTTAAAAAGGGTGGTTTGCTCTTAGGGTATAACCCACGGGCCCCGGGCTCGCGTCTAAAGGCG
>CAKTUC010000025.1 GCA_934617135.1 uncultured Collinsella sp.
CACATCAGGCAGTAAATAAACAAAAACACCACTCAGTGTACCCCTAAGCAATGGTGCGGCCCCAACTGGCCCCCACACAAAACGTGCCGCCCCAAAAAGGGGCGGCACACAAACTTTAATATCAGCTTTTCTGTAGCGAGCACGCGACGACCCGAAGCCGGAGCGCAGGGCGGGGAAATACCTTTGCCTCGCGCGACCCTGCGGAGCCGTGAGCGAGAGGGAAAGGTATTTCCCCGCCCTGCGCTCCGCAGCAGCTAGCGTCACGCGCTAGTAGTTCACCACCTGCTCCTCAAAGTACGCCTTCGGGTGGTTACACACCGGGCACACCTCGGGCGCCTCGGCACCAACATGCAGGTGTCCGCAGTTCAGGCACTTCCACACCTTCACGCCCTCACGCTCAAACACCTCGCCCGACTCAATGCGCTCGACAAGTTTGTTGTAGCGCTCCTCGTGGGCCTTCTCGACGGCGGCGACACCACGGAACTTTGCGGCAATCTCGGCAAAGCCCTCTTCCTCGGCGGTCTTGGCAAACTCGTCGTACATCGTGGTCCACTCGTAGTTCTCGCCCGCAGCGGCATCACGCAAATTGTCCAGGGTGTCGGGAACGGCGCCGTCGTGCAGGTACTTAAACCACAGCTTGGCGTGCTCGGACTCGTTGCCTGCGGTCTCGGCAAAGATATTCGAGATTTGAACGTAGCCATCCTTCTTGGCCTTAGATGCGTAGTAGCGATACTTGGTGTGCGCCTGCGACTCACCGGCAAAAGCGGTCTCGAGGTTCTTCTTGGTTTGGGAGTTCTCAAAATCCATAGGTGTACTTCCCTTCAACACATACCGCCCGTAGGCTTCGAGCGGCCTTGTCTCTAGGATGCCCTCATGTCGAAAATCTAAACCTTACAATCCTGTTCTTCAGATTTGCGCAGGCTACACGCTTAGCCAGCGGTCGCCTTCGGCGCGGCAAAAGCCCTCGCGCTCAAGATCGGCCAAAATGCCTGCAACCAAGTCGCGCTCGACCGGCTCGCGGCCTGCCGCCGCCTCCATTTCGTTGACACCCGCCACGACCTCGGCGAGTGTGATGCCCGCCGGCTGCCCATCGCGCGCAGCCAGCAGCATGCGCACAATATGGGCGCGCTTTTGACGGCGCGAGCCCTCAAACTTGGACTGACGGCTATAGCTCGCCGAGCGCCTGGACGGATTGGGCAGCGTCTTCTTAAGATACGCGCCATAATCCAGCAGCGCGTAATACCATGCGCGCGGTGTGTCGGCATCGTCTTGAGGCGCGGCAAAGGGTGCGATCTCGTCTGCCGCCGCACCGGGGGCCGCCGGACAGGCGGCTTGGATCAGCGGCACCAGCTCGCGATCGGGAACGGCCGGCACATCGGGAAAGAAATGATGCAGAAAGACCGTGCGCACGTTGGTCTCCAGATACACACCCGGTAGATCGAACGCAAACGACCGGATGCCCTGCGCCGTCGCCGGACCAATACCGGGCAGGGCGACCAAGTCGCGCGTCTCACGTGGAAACTCCCCGTCCCAGTTCTCTACAACGCGCTGAGCGGCCTTGTGGAGCGCCAGGGCGCGTCGGTTGTAGCCCATCCCCTGCCAAGCGTCCAAAACATCGGAAGGCGCGGCCTGGGCAAGCGCCTGCACGGTTGGAAATCGATCGAGCCACGCGGGCATACGCGTCTCCACACGCGGCACCTGCGTTTGCTGCAGCATAACCTCGGAAAGCCAAATAATGTACGGGTCGCGCGTTCGGCGCCACGGAAGGTCGCGATAGCGCAGAACCCCTTCCGAACGAATCATCGAACGAAAGGGGTCCTGAATCATGGCTATGCTCCTTATGCGGCGCTATTCCTCCCGGAAGCGCACGTACAGGTGGCGTACTCGGGAAACGCATCGCGGTCGGCGAACTTGGAATCGACGGCCGGGAACTGGCGGTGAGCGACGATATCGCCCAGCGAAACGGAATCGAGGTAGTCGCGCATCAGCGCTTGAGCTCCGGCCCACAGGGGATGATAGCAGCACGTGCCCATGCGCGCACAGTCACCATCGGGCGCGGTGCAATCGTTCATGACCATGGGGCCCTGGACTGCCTCAACGACCTGGCGGATGGTGACATCGTCGGGGCTGACCTTAAGACGCATGCCGCCATGGACGCCACGCAGGCTCTCGACAATACCGGCCTGAACCAAACCATGCTGGATCGAACGGGCAAATGAATACGGGACATTGACCTCTTCGGCGGCAGTGCGAACAGAAAGCAGACGCTCCGGGTCCTCGGCAAGCATCGCGAGCATGCGAAGGGCGTAATCAGTCTTCCTCGATATGTCCATTTTTCCCCTTTCAAGGAATAGGAACAGCTCGAACGAGCTCCGGGGCCGAGCTTACGTCGAGACACCAATGACCGTATGGACGCCCAAATAGCAAAACGGGTGCCCACTGAATGCCGTGTTTGAAGCCTCTTGCATCAAAAACGGCCCACAGTGCGATTCAGTATAACCTAACCCCCTGCTTCGTTGAACTGGTGTTGCGCAACAAACGCCTTGTTTGAGCACATGTCTCAGACGGAGCCTGTCCGGGAATTGGAAGGATTTGGTTTTGGGTGAGGAAGCAAAAGAAGCGGTCTCGAAGATCAATGTCCTATCAAACGCAAAAAGCCACGTCCGAAGACGTGGCTTTAATTGCGTTGGCGGGAAGTACGGGGCTCGAACCCGCGACCTCCGACGTGACAGGCCGGCGCTCTAACCAAACTGAGCTAACTCCCCAGGCAGTCGTTCGCGTTTGTTTCCGCTCGCGTGCGCTGCGGGGATTAGTATACACAGAAGTCTGTCCGGCGCGCAACAACTTTTTTGAAAAAATTTTTGGGCCCTCCGGGAGGGTCTCCGGGGCTGTGGGGCGCGGGTTAAGTTTGCTGCTCTACAGTCCTGCGCAAGACGGAAAGCACATTAAGTGCTTTCCTTTGCGTGCGGAACTCGCGACAAACTTAACCCGCGCCCCACAGCCCCGGAGACCCTCCCTGCCGTCACTTTGTTCAACCAGTTTTGCGGGCGTGCGCCGCTGCGCGGCTCGCCCGCGTGCTCCTCGACGGGGTTGTCTGATGGTTGTTGTTGAACTTCGGCCTTTGGCTCAAAGAAAAACGGGGGATGCTCTGTGCATCCCCCGTTTTTGTTGCGGTTACTCTAGGTCAATAAACTTGGTGCTTATGACATGGCCGTCTTTTACTAGCATTCTGGCCATGGTGGGGCCTCGGGTGCCTCTGGGGTAGCTGGCGCTGCCGGGGTTGAGGACCAGGCAGCGGCCTACTTGGGCTTCTTTGGTTACGTGGGTGTGGCCGTTGATGGCTACGTCTACGGATCCCACGGGCAGGTCTTCACGGTAGTGGGCTACGGCGAATTTGAGGCCTTCGTAGGTGAAGAGGGCCAGACGGTCTACGTCCGGGCCGTAGTCGCGGTAGTAGTCGTTGTTGCCTAGGACCGCTCGCACGGGGGCGATGGTACATAGGTGCTCGTAATCCATCTCTGAGGTGAGGTCTCCGGCGTGGATGATCAGATCTGCGCCCTTGAGCTCGTCTAGGAGCGCGGGCGATAGATAGCCGTGGGTGTCCGAGATGATGTCGATGCGCTTGGCGCTTGCACTGTTCATGGGATCCCTTCTGCAAAACTGATTTGGCGGTTATACAAAAAGCCCCACGGCTCCGCAGACAATTGGTCTACCGAGCTGCGGGGCCAGTGTGCTAGAGGCTCAGGGCCTTCTTGAGCGGCACGACGCGGCGGCGCGAAACCGGCACGCGTTCATCGACGCCCGTAATGCCCAGCTGGATGGCACCCGAGGGCACGGTCTCGACGTCCGTGACGCACGCCAAGTTGACGATATAGCGGCGATGCACGCGGAAGAAGCCAAAGTCGCAAAGCTTGGCCTCGAACTGCGCCAGCGAAGTCGTCGACAGGAAGCGATCGTCGATCGTGTAGATGCAGGAGTAATCGTCCTTGGCCATAATGAAGCGAATGTCATCGACGGGAATGAGGACCTTACGGCCGCCCTTTTCCACCGGAATGCGCTCGATGGTGGCCTTGCTGTCCGTGACGGGCTTGGCGCGCTGCATGACCTTCTCGATCGCGCGATCCAGGCGCGCCTCCTCAACCGGCTTCATTAGGTAATCGACGGCATCTACGTCGAACGCCTCGACGGCATGATCGCTATATGCGGTCACAAACACAATCGCCGGCGGATTCTTGAGCTTATGCAGCGCCTCGGCAAGCTGCAAGCCAGAAGCGCCGGGCATCGAGATATCGAGAAATACGACATCGACGCGGCTTTCCATCAACATCTCAATGGCGGAGCGGACGCTCGACGCCTCAGTGATCGTGCCGATCTTGCCCGTCTGCTCGAGCAAGAAGCGAAGTTCCGAACGGGCCGGGGCCTCATCATCCACAATCATCGCACGCAGCATAGGGTTTAAACCTTTCGTCAACAAACTACGACGGGCATCCGCCAGTTGGCGTTGAGCCCGTAGCCTTTTATTTTACTCTTGAATGTCAAAGATGCTCTCTGACAAATCAAGATGCAGGAGCACTTTGGTACCCTTGCCCGGCGCCGATTCGACGCGCGTATAAGAGTGCGGTCCATAAAAGCGATGGATGCGCTCAGAAATATTGTGCATGGCCACGCCGGCGCCGCCGCCTTGCGGCGAGCTGGCATCGGGGCGTGCGGAGCGCTCATCAAACAGCCTCGCAGCCGTGCCCTCGTCCATGCCCACGCCGTTGTCGGCCACGGCGATCAGAATCGCGTCGTCGCCGTCTTGGTGGACGGTCACGTCGATCCTCAGAGCGCCGTCATCGCCCATGCCATGGCGCACGGCGTTCTCGACAATCGGCTGGATTACAAAGGCCGGGACCAACGTGTCCTCGACATCCTCCGAGACATCGAAGGTCGCCAGTACGCGGTCCTCGCCAAAGCGCGCCTTCTCAAACGTCAGGTAGCGCTTTGTCTGGGCCACCTCGCGCGAGACCGGGATGAGCGACCCCGAGTTGTCGAGCGTGGCGCGGTAGAACGACGAGAACTCGCGCAGCAGCTCGCGGGCACGCAACGGATCGGTGCGTGTAAACGACGCGATGGTGTTGAGCGTGTTAAACAGAAAGTGAGGATTGATCTGTGCCTGCAGGGCACGAACCTCGGCACGGGCCGTGAGCTCCTTTTGCACCTCGAGCTCGTGGATGGCGAGCTGCGTGGACAGGATCTCGGCAAAGCCCGAAGCAAGCGCATACTGGGTGCGGTCGACGGCGCGCGGGGTCTTGTAGTAGAACTTGAGCGTGCCGACGGTGCGGTCACCCACCTTGATGGGGGCGATGATGCCCGCCGGGACCTGGTTGTGCGAACCATCCGAGCCGACGACGTCCACCACGCGGTTGAACGACTGCACGATACCGTGCTCAATGACGTAGCGCGTGGCAAGCGTGTGGATGGGCGAATCGGGCAGCAGCTTTTCCTCGAACTCGCCCGCGCAGGCCAGCACGTTGCTCTCGTCGGTGATGGCAACGGTCATGGCACGCGTCTCGGGCAGAATACGCTGGCACACCAGGCGCGCCGACTCCTGCGTCAGGCCGCCTTTAATGTCCTCGAGCATGGCAGAGGCAACCGAGAGCGTCTCCTCGGTGTACTGGGAGCGCACCGAATCGGGGTTGAGCGTCAAGAAGATAAAGATACACAGGAAGATGCACAGCAGCGCACAGGCGACCACCGTGGCAATCGGCTCGATGCCGGTCGCCAAGGCAAAGATAAAGTACGCCAACACGCAAACGGCGCAGACGACGGCAATGATGCGAAAGATTGAAATTGAATTATCGCGCTGGGCGCGGCGGTCGATCATTCAGTCCCCTCCAGGATGCCAATCAGTTGTGCGTCGCGCCAGAGCTCGTCCATAATCTTGGGCCAAAAACTCTGAAAACGCAGGTAGCTTGCGGCGTTTTGGCGGGCATAGGTCTTCGCCTCGTCAATGCCATGGCGCCAGATGCGCAGATACCCTTCGTGCTCGCGGGTAAACATGCTGCGGACCATGGCGGTCTTGCGCACGCGGTCGTCGAGCTCGCGCGAGATCCACGGACCCGGATAGGGCATGAGCGATGCCGCCGTAACGGGAATGAGCTCCTTTTGGTGCGCGGCGAACGTCAGCTTGGCCCGCTCGTAGTACCAGCGGTACACGTCCTGCATAAAGCGCGGCGAGCGCTTCTCGGACTCGGGCGGCAGGTGGCGCACGGTCCACTCGTTATCGAACCACACGTCGTAGCCAAACATGCGCATGTTAAACAGGTAGTCCAGGTCCTCACCGCGGGTGATAAACGGATCGAAGGCCACGCGCGTAAAGGCGCGGGCGTGCAGGGCCATCAGGCCGCCGCACACGTAGTTGGAGCGCGAGATACGGGTGCCCGAAAGCGCCTTTTTCATCCAGCGATTAAACTCGATACGCTTGGTCCACCAGCGATGGCAAATGCCCACCTTGTCCGTGGGAGCCAGCGGCGACCCGTCACGATCATAGAAGTACCCGCTCTTGACCAAGATCGGCAGGCCCTGACGCGTCTGCTGGCCCAGTGCATAGGTCGCGCGCTTCATAAAGTCGGCATCGATGACGGTCTCGTCATCATCCAAAAAGACAACCGCGTCGTGCCCCAGCACCGCCGCGCAGGCAAGACCCATGTTGCGGATGGCACCGTAGCCGCGCAGGCTCACGCACTCGCCCGAACCCTTGGGCGCGATCTGCGCCACGCGGTCGGCAACACGCGAAGCCTGAGTATTGGTGACGACGGTGACCTTAAGTGTGGGGTGTGCGTTGACGATTTCGTGCACGCGACGGGATACGTCGGCCGTGGCGGAAACCGGACAGACCACCAAAAGGATGATGCGCGGAATGTCGCGCACCTGCTCGAGCGAAGTCAGGCAGCGATCGAGTTCCGGATTGGCGGCGTTGAGCGACGTCGAGTGGTCGTAGGTGCCGGGAGCGTTTGTATGGGTATCATCGCCCGCCCAATATGTTGGGATCACGACCGTGGCGTTCATACCTTTACCCTCCTTGCAACACAAAAACGGGGCGCCGCCAAACACAGGCGACGCCCCGCGACCTAGCTGGTTCCATCATACCCACTTGGGCTAAACATTGTTCGGAAGTCAGAATGATTTATGCGGCTACTTCCAAAAGAGTACTGCGGATAGGCACAATTGCTGTACTGAGCCCGGTTGCCTTACGCCGCCGCCTGAGCCATGCGGGACAGACGGACCAGCAGCACAAAGCCAACAACCAGCAGAACGCCAATAGAAAGGACACCCAGCGATGGGTTGCCGGTCAGCGAGGTGACAACCGACACCAGGAAGGTGCCCATAACGCTTGCGTAACGGCCAAAGATATCGAAGAAGCCGTAGTACTCGTTGGACTTTTCCTTGGGAATGATGCGGCCAAAATAGCTGCGGCTGAGCGCCTGCACGCCACCCTGGAACAGGCCGACCAAAATGGCGAGCACCCAGAACTCAAAGGCAGTCTTTAAGAAAAACGCGGCAAAGAGCACAATGCCCATGTAGGCGGCGACGGCCACCAAGATCATATTGAGTGTGCCCACGCGACCGGCGAGCTTGCCGTAGATGATGGCGGACGGGAAGGCCACAAACTGCGTAACGAGCAGAGCCAGCACCAGCTGGGTCGAGTCGATACCCAGAGCCGATCCGTAGCTGGTTGCCATAGAAATGACCGTGTGCACACCGTCGATGTAGAAGAAGAACGCAATCATGTAGACCAGCACGGTCTTGTTGTGGGCGATCTCGCGCATGGTGTGTCCGACCTCGGAGAACACGCCGCCCACGATGTGGCCGATGGTGTCCTGGGGACCGCGCTCGCGACCGTACTTTTGCTTATAGGTGCGAATGAGCGGCATGGTAAAGATGAGCCACCAGGCACCGGTGATGATAAACGACAGACGCGTTGCCAGCATGGTGGGGACGCCAAGAGCGGGGCCACCCATGATAAGCGCCAGGCAGATGATGAACGGCACGGTGGAACCGATGTAGCCCCAGGCATAGCCCGAGCTGGACACGGCGTCCATGCGCTCGTCGGTGGTAATGTCGGGCAGCATGGCGTCGTAGAACGTCATAGAAGAGTTAAGGCCGATGGTGCACAGCACGTACACGGTCAAAAATGCCATGGCGGACATTGGGATAGCCTGCGCCAGGCAAAGGACCAGGCCCGTGAGGAAGAAGCCCAAGAAGAACTTGATCTTGTTGCCGGCGTAATCGGCAAGCGCGCCCAGAATGGGCATGAGCATGGCAATGACTAGCGAGGCAATCGTCTGCGCGTTGCCCCAAGCGACCACCAGGTCTGCCGAGGAAGCACCGGTATTGATGGCGTTAAAGTAGATGGGCACCACCGAGGTATTGAGCAGCACGAGGGCCGAGTTGCCCACATCGTACATAACCCAGTTACGCTCGAGCTTGGTGTATTTCATGGACAGGGCCCCTTCGTATTCGCCCGATATGCAGTTAGTTCATCGTACCCCAATTGTCCAGAGGCGCCGGTAAGGATTCGGCAAAGGGGCACGCACGAGCCCTACTCCTCGCGGTCGAACTCTTCGTCGGCGCCGAGCACGCGACCGCTGTAATTGACGTGGTTGGTCACGGCTTCCATATCGCCGGTCTCGATAAAGCGGGCGACCGTGCACTCGTAATCGACCAGCGCGCGGTCAAAGACCTCGGGGAAACTCTCGGTCGAGACTTCATCAGTAAAGGGGTTCTTCCATGCCAAGTGGTCCAGGTTGCCGGTACGCTCGGGCAGCTCGGTCGTCACGCGGTGCGCAAGGCCGTCGAGCAGCGAATAATCGTGCACCAAGCCCTCGAGCAGGGCAATCGCGCGCGTCTTGGCCGAACCGGCCGGCTCGATAGTGCGGTAGAGCAGCCGCATGTCGGCTACGGCGCCGGCGTACTCCCCCGCCGGGATGTCGATACCGTACACGCGCCCGGCGACGTAACTCATCAGCACGCCGGCAACGCGATTGATGCGGTCGGTAGTGACGATCTCGCCCGCCGGCGGATAATCCTCGACCGTTGCCCCATCGCGCTTGAGCTGCAGCATCAGCACGTCCAAGTCGCTTTCGAGCACGGCATGAACTTGACTGCCCGAAGCCTCGAGCTCGGGATCGGACTCGACAATGCCAAACTGCTGCTCGTAGACAAAGGGGTGGGCATTGCGATCGAGCACATAGTGAGACAGCAGGCCCAGCGCAAAGGCGCGACCCAGATTGGCATCGCGCGGCTGCAGGTGCGACACGCCGTCGCGCAGGCACGAGAACTGGCGCGACATGCGCGAGCGGTGCATGACCTGAGCAAGCGACATACAGTCGGAAATGCGCGGCGTGAGCATGTGGAAGAAGAACGGGTCGGGACCTTGGTTTCCCAGGATAAAGGCGATGCGCTCCTCGTCGGACGTAATAACGCCCTGCGGAAGACGGTCGATGCTTTCCTCGCCAAACAGATGATGCGTAATGAGCGCGGGCATAATGATCCTTTCGATTTCATTCGATGCAATCCATTATGCCCACCGCGCGCCCATGCCAAACCCACGGCGGTAAACGACGGCACGCAAGCCTCTTACGCAAGTCCCAGGTGCGCCTTAACCTCGGCAGCGCGACGACGCGACACGGGCACCGTCGAGCTCACACGGTCGAGCCTGAGCTCCATCAGGCCCGTGGAGCCAATCTCGACATTGTGCACGTCTTCCAAATTGACCAGATAGCTGCGGTGGACACGGATAAAGCCCTCGGAGGCCAAGCGACGCTCGAGCGAGGAAATCGACTCATTGATCAGATACGTCCCCTCGGCACAGACCGCATTGCAAAAGTCGGCACGCGCCTCAAAGTAGCAGACATCCGCCACGGGAATGAACACCTTTTTGCCCCCGCGATCCACCGTCAGGCGCAAGGGCTGGCGCGGAGCATGGACGACACGGCGAGCACCCAGGGCAGTCTCAATCTTGTCGAGCGCCTTTGACAAGCGGGCATCCTCGACCGGTTTGACGACGTAATCGACAGCGTCGAGGTTGTAGGCATCGGCCGCATACTCGGCAAATGCCGTCACAAACACCACGACCGGCGGCGTCTTTAGGTTCTGCAGCGTCTCGGCAAGCTCAATTCCCGAGCGACCGGGCATGGTAATGTCTAAAAACAGCACGTCGGGCTTGTTCGACAGAATTGACTCCACGGCTTCGGTGACATTGCCCGCCTCGGCAATCTGACCCACACGCGTATCCTTTTCCAACAGATAGCGTAGCTCAGCCCTAATTGGAGGCTCGTCATCGACCACCAGGATGTTCCAGCCTTCGGACATATGCGCTTCCCCTCTTTTTCTCTCAATCCAACCGCGTGCTACACCGTTAGCGGCGCCGGCTCATGCGGCTCGCCGTTCAACTCAACGATGACCTGCGTTCCCACACCCTCCTGAGACTTCACGCGCATGCCAGAATCTTCTCCGTAAAAGAAATGGATGCGCTGAAGCACGTTGAAGAGCGCCAGGCCGCAACCTCGCTTGATGGAGCCGTCGGCGGTAATGCTCTCGGGCTCCTCTCGGCGATGCTGCTCAAACAGATGCGCGCAGACCTCTTCGCTCATACCGATGCCGTCGTCTTCGACGATGATCTCCAAACCGTCATCGGTCTCGAAAGCCCTTACATGAATAGAAAGCGGCTCGGTCTCGCGCTGCGCATGCTTGATGCAGTTTTCGAGCAGCGGCTGCAAGATAAACGGCGGTACCAGGCTGTCGCGCACCTCAAAGTCGATGTCGACCGAAACGCGCAGACGGCCGTCGCCATACCGGGCCTGCATAAGATTGATATAACGAGTGCCCTGTTCCACCTCGTGCTCGAGCGTGGTGAGCGTATCGGAGTCAGAAAGCGTCTGACGATAGTAATTGGAAAAATCGATGAGCAGCGATCGCGCCTTGTCGGGCTCGGTTCTAACGAGCGACACGATCGTGCTAATGGTGTTGAACAGAAAATGCGGGTCGACCTGCGACTGCAGGGCGCGAAGCTCAACACGGGCCGTGAGCTCGTCCTGGCGCTCGAGCTCAAAGCTGGCAAGCTGCGTGGAGATGAGATCGGCAAAACCCGAGGCAAGGGCCGTCTGGCGCATATCGATACTGCTCAGGCGGGGATAATACAGCTCGAGCGTGCCCACGCAATGCCCGCGCACGGTCAGCGGCGCGACAATGCCGGCACGCAGGCGGGGAAAATAGCCGCCCGTCTCATTGGAGGCGTCACGCGAAAATACACTCTGTTCGCCGGACTCGATCACGTTGAGTGTGGTCTTGAGCACGACCGGGGTGCCGGCGGGACACTTTGTCGAATCCTCGCCCCAGCTTGCCAACACCTGCTTGCCGTCGGTAAAGCAGATGGCCGACGCGATGGTCTCGGACAGGATAATTTTAGAGGCACCCAGTGCCGCTTCGGGCGTAAGGCCGCGCGACGTGTAGGCGAATATTTTTGATGCGATGGCAAGCGTACGGTCGGTTGCGCTCGATGTGAGGTCGTCGGGGACCACAAAGACATACGAGAAAAAGAAGCACAGCATGACCAGGCCGGCAATGACGACAACGCCCGGAACGGGATTGGGATTATCGGTTAAATCCCAGATAAGCAGCAGGATAAGCGCCGGAACGACAACACCGAGCAGGATGGCCTGGACCACATGCTGGGCCGTACGAAAGACCTTGGTAGAGTTGTAGCTCTTGCCCAGAATCAGCCTGTTTAAATCCACCGTCATCCCCTTTTATCTATCGCACCCATAGCAATAAAGAGGGCCGCAAGCGACCCTCTCCATTGCATTATGCAATCAAATACTGTGTTTTACATCCAGTCGTCGATGAACGGTAGTTTAGGCGCTGTATTTGTTGGCCTCGCCAAAGGTGCCAGCCTCGACGATCCAGCCGTCCTTCATGATAACGTCCATGTTGTCGGTGTTGAGCACGTGGATGTCGGCGGCGACGTCACCGTTGACGACCAGCAGGTCGGCGCACTTGCCAGCCTCGATGGAACCGGTCTCGTCCTCGATGTGGCACATCTTGGCACCGTTGAGGGTGGCGCAGGTGATGGTCTCGACCGGGGTGAAGCCGATCTTGTCGACGAACTCGTACATCTCCTCGATGGAGCAGGTGCCGTACGGGGTGACGAAGGAGAAGGAGTCGGAGCCGATCGTCATGACGACGCCGCGCTTCTTGGCCTCGCGCAGGCAGTCGTAGTTGCGCTGCAGCTCCTTCTCGACCAGAGTGCCCTCGTACTTGTCGTGCAGCTCGGGGACGTAAACGGGCGGATAGGTGGCGTACCAGGTGGGCAGGAAGGCGATCGTCGGGGTGAAGAAGGTGCCCTGCTCGGCCATGAGATCCATGGTGCGCTCATCGATATCGAAGCCGTGGATCAGCTGCTCGCAGCCAAAGCGGACGGAATCGTAGGCGGCGGCGTGGTTGTTGTAGCAGTGGCTCCACACGGGGATGCCGACCATCTTTGCCTCTTCGACCACAGCCTGGATCTCCTCGGAGCAATAGTGCTGGTCGCGACCGGAGTCCCAGCGCCAGATGCCACCACCGGTAGCCCAGATCTTGATGGCATCGGGATTCTCGCGCAGGCGACGACGGACGGCCTTGCGCAGATCCCAAGGACCATCGACCTGGTCGCCCCAGGGGTGGGATTCCTTGTTGAGCTCCTGGGTGCAATGGTGGGAGTCACCGTGGCCGGCAACGCGGCAGAAGCCGAGGCCGGTGGCCAGAACGCGCGGGCCCTTAAAGACGCCCTTGTCGATGCAGTCACGGATCTGGATACCAAAGCGGCCAATCTCGCAGACGGTGGTAAGGCCGTGGGTGAGGCAGTCATAGGCCTGCTTGACGGCGACGGCCTGCTTCTCGAGGAGCGGCTGCATGACCCAATCGGTGTCATCGTCGGTCAGGTTGCCCGAGAAGTGCAGGTGGGTGTCGATCAGGCCGGGAAGGACGGTCTTGCCGGCGGCGTCGATAACCTCAACGCCCTCGGGAAGGTCCTGCATAGCGCCGGCGTACTCGATCTTGCCGTTGTCGTCGACGAGAACGAGGGAGTTCTCGACCGGCTCGGCACCGGTACCGTCGATGAGCTTGCCGCCAACGATTGCATACTTAGTGGACATGGTTCCTCCTTATGGATCCATATAGTGGGCGAGGCCGTGTTGGGTTAAGGCCTCACAAAGCTACCCAAGTGGTGCCGGGTTCGGTGCGCGGGAGAGAAGATTCCGCGCACCCGATCCGCCCCGGCTAGGCGTTACTTTTTGCGGGAATTGGTGAAAGCCATGAGGGCCAGGCCGATGGCCAACCAGCCGATCACGATGCTCCACTCCACCATGTTGAGGGAGGCGGGAGAGAACGGAATCACGAGCAGGCCGATGATGATGGCGCAGGCAGCGATAGCGAGGCCGATGCCAAGCTTGCCGCCGGGCACCTCGTAGGGACGAGGCAGGTCGGGCTCGGTGAAGCGCATGCGCAGGCAGGCGAGGGCGACCATGCCGCAGGAGAAGATGAAGGCGAGGGCCGACACGTTGGTCAGAGGAATGAGCATGTTCTTGCCCAGGAACGGACCGATGACGGTGATGACGCCCAGAACGACGCAGGCGAGCTTGGGGGCGCCGGACTTGGGATCGACCTCGGCGAATTTCTCGGGCAGCTGGCCCTTGCGGCCCATGGCAAGCATGATGCGGCTCGTGGCGCCGTAGAAGGAGTTCATCGGGCCCATGGGTCCAAGCGTGGCGATGACGAGCATGGCCAGGTACAGAAGCATGTTGATGCCCTTGAGGCAGGCAAGCGCGGGAACCGGGCTCTTAACAAACTCATGCCAGTCGAGGATGGTGCCGAACGAGTAGATGCAGACCATGTAGAAGCCGCCGGCGGCCAGCAGGGCCAGGGAGATGATCTTGCCGAACTTGTTCCAGTTGAGGCCCTCAGCCGCTTCCTCAGCCTGCTGAGGAATGGTGTCGAAACCGGCGTAGAAGAACGGGGTCAGAACCAGGACCGACACGATGCCGGCGAACAGGCTGGTGCTCTCGGTAGCGGCCTTGCCGCCGCCAGCACCGGTGACCTGGGAGAACACGGGCATGGCGTTGTCCGGCGAACCGGTGAACAGCGAGACGCCCATGGCAAGCAGCATGCCGCAGAGCAGAGCCTTGGTCAGAAAGGCCTGGAGCTTGGCGGCCGAGCTGGCACCGCGGAAGTTGAGGAAGATGACGTAGACTGCAAAGCCGAGCGCGATCAGCGTCGGGAACAGGTAAACGTCGGCGCCCAGGATGGTATAGAGCTTGACGGCACGCAGCCACTCAAGACCAGGCAGGCTGCCGAACATCTCGGACACGAGGGTCGAGATGGCGATTGCCTCCCACGGGCACAGGATGCCGTTGCCCAGGGCCAAAAGCCATCCGGTGATGTAGCTCAGCGTACGGCCAAAGCTTCGATCGACATACTCGACGATGCCGCCCGAGATGGGGATAGCAGCCGTGAGCTCACCGAAAACAGCTCCGACGGGCACGAGGAAGATTGCACCCAAGAGGAATGCGATCATAGCGGGAACGGGACCGCCGCCCACGACCATCCAGTCGCCGACCTGCAGAACCCAGCCAGTTCCGATGATGGCACCGAAACCGATGGTGAAGAAGTTCCAGAGCGAAAGCGTTTTCTTCATGCCGCCGTTACCTTCGACTGCAACTTCTGCGTTCTTGTCCGCCATTGTTCCCCTCCTTTCCTTATTGACGCCTCTTTGACGTCACCCCTTGCGCGGTCTGTTTTGCCGCGCGCTTTTATTTCGTGGCTTTAAGATACAGCCTTGGCACAGCATGGCCGCCCATGGCTCGACCGAAGGCAGAACCGCAAAACGAGCGGCGCCGTTTTTGGGACGAACGGCACGGTTTGCCACTCATTGTTGCCGCCCGCCCGACGGGCGCACGCTCATCGGACGCATAGAGAGATGTTCTTGAGGCCGTGTGTTTTGCGCCTTTCGTACCGTTTACCGAGCTTTTGACGCGCTGACCCATTTGTTGCGCATCTTTTTTGTAGGATAGACAGGTTATACATGAGACAAGGCGGTACGAATGGCATACGGATACAACGACGGTGATCAACGGCGACAAAGCGTTCGCCTTGCTGGCCGTACCACGCCGACGCCCAGAAGTGCCACGAGCAGCAATCCGCAACGCCCTCAAGAGCAACCCAGGCCTTCGTCTCGGCAGCAGACAAGCAGAACACGGCAGAGTGGCCGTCCGAGCACGGGCACAAGCGCACAGCAAGACAGCCGCTTGGGCGCGCGCACTCGACAGCGCCAGGCCGAGGTTCCGCAACTGCGCCGTAACGGCGCACGTCAGCCCGGCATCCATATCAACCGCCTCTTTTCGCATCCCCAAGGCGGACGCGGCGGCAAGCCTTACCGCTCGACATCGCACGCGAATGCCCCCGCCCTGCCGGCTCGTCGACTTCGCCTCGCACTTTGCTCTATCCTCACCTGTCTGGTCTTTGTGCTTATGAGCTCCTGTATGTCCCACGGCTCGGCCGGTCTCGAGCCCACCGCCGAGGACAAGCTGCTCAAGGCCCCCGTCGCGCCCGGTTATTCTTTTGCCTTTTCGACCCCGCGCTCGCAATGGCAAGCCGGCACGATGCCCCATATCTATCAGATCGACCCTGCGTGGTCGGAGCTGCCTTACGCCGGCGGCACCATCCGCCAAAATGCCTGCGGGCCTACGTGCCTCACCATGGTCTATATCTTTAAGACGGGACGCATCGATATGACCCCCGTCGATATGTGCGCGCTTTCCGAGGCGGGCAATTACGCCCCCACCGGTGCAACCGAATGGTCGTTTATGACGAGCGGCGCGTGGCAGCTGGGACTTAACGGGACGGAGCTCCATAACGATCGCGACTCGATGACTCAGGCGCTGCGTTCGGGAGCGCCCGTCATCGCCGCTGTTCGGCCGGGCACCTTTACCAACGTGGGCCACTACATTGTGCTTTACGGTATTGACGACGCCGACCAGATTCAAGTCTTCGACCCCAACTCGGCTAGCCGCAGCGCCCGCCGCTGGGGCGTCGTAGAGGTCCTTAACGAAGTCGAAGCCATGTGGGCCTACTACTAGTCATTGGGGACAGACTTAAATGAGTGGTCTCTGGCTGCCCGGAACTGCTGGCACGGAAAATGCATCCCGCTTTGAAGTTCGATAGCGGGATGCATTTTCCGCGCACGGCCTGTTTGGGAAACTGGGGCCACTTTTCGGCCAAATTCCGGGATGTACTTTCCGGTTGAGGGCCTTAAAGGAAACTGTGCCCCGCTTTGGACACTCATTGTGGGATGCACTTTCCGCAGTTGATTGGTGCCACTCATTTAAGTCTGTCCCCAATGACTACCGATAGCAAAAGCCCCGCAGTCGGAGCGGACTGCGGGGCTCATGAAGAGAGGCTAGTTTGTGGGCGTCTTGCCTGGCGCCCACGAGAGATGCAACAGAGTAGAGACTACTCGTGGATGCGGGTACCGGAGAGACCGGCCATGGTCTCGGCGGCCTTGTCCAGAGCACCGATGATGCAGGTGCGGCCCTTGCGGGAACGGGCGAACTTGATGGCAGCGCGGACCTTGGGCTCCATGGAACCCTTGCCGAACTGGCCCTCGTCGGCCAGGCGCTCGGCCTCGTCGGCGGTGAGGTCCTCGAGCTCCTCCTGGTTGGGCTTGCCAAAGTTGATGGCGACATGCTCAACGGCGGTCAGCAGGAACAGAACGTCAGCGTCGCAGTCCTCGGCCAGCAGCTCGCCGCCCAGGTCCTTGTCGATGACGGCGGGAACGCCCTTGTAGCAGCCCTTGTTCTCGTAGTCGCGGACGACGGGGATGCCGCCGCCACCGCAGGCGATGACGATGAACTCGTTGTCGAGCAGGTTGAGGATGGAGTCAGCCTCGACGATCTTCTTGGGATCGGGGGAAGCGACGACGCGACGCCAGCCGCGGCCGGAATCCTCGACGAAGACCTTGGAGGGATCCTCGGCCATGAACTCCTTGGCCTGCTCCTCGGTGTAGAAGGGGCCGATGGGCTTGGTCGGGTTCTTGAATGCGGGATCGTCCGGGTCGCACTCGATCTGGGTGACGACGGTGGCGGCGTGCCAACGCTTATAGCGCTTGTGCATCTCGCGGCCGATGCCCTGCTGCAGGTGATAGCCAATGTAGCCCTGGGACATGGCGCCGCACTCGGGCAGCGGCATCTCGGGGGTGCCGATGGCGTCGTGGGCGGCGGCGAAGGCGTTCTGGATCATGCCGACCTGCGGGCCGTTGCCGTGGGTGATGATGATCTCGTTGCCCTGCTCGATAAGGCCGAGGAGGGCGTGGGCGGTGTTGCTCACGGCCTCGATCTGCTCAACGGGGTTGTTGCCGAGGGCGTTGCCGCCAAGGGCGACGACAATACGATCGGGCTTGCCAAGAGGCTTAGACATTGCTGGAATCCTTTCTGTAAAAGGCCTACAACCCATTAATAACCCGCGTCCGTGCGATACGCGAGTTTATTAAGGTTTATATTCTCTTTATCGCTCATTTTATTCATTTTGAAAATAGC
>CAKTUC010000026.1 GCA_934617135.1 uncultured Collinsella sp.
TGCGGGGTCTTGGTGAGCACCTTGGCGGTCACCACGTGGTCGAAGGACTCGCCCACGGTGTCGATCGCCTCGACCTCGGTGCCGGTACGGATATATTCGTCCGAAAGGGTCTTGGGATCCTCCGGAATATCGATCATGGTCTTGAGCCAGTCGTAAGAAACTCTCACTTGATTACTCCTTATGAGAAAGAAATGCCTGCTAAAACGGGTGATTTAGAACTGATTTAAGAATCTCATATCGCCCGTCATGAGAGTTCGCAGGTCGGGCAGGTCGTAGCGCAGGGCCGCGACGCGCTCGGCGCCAATGCCAAAGGCGAAACCGGTGTACTTCTCGGGATCGATGCCGCAGTTGATGAGGACGTTGGGGTCGACCATGCCGCAGCCCAGGATCTCGATCCAGCCGCTGTGCTTGCAGAAGTTGCAGCCCTTGCCGCCACACACGTGGCAGCTCACGTCAACCTCACAGCTCGGCTCGGTGAAGGGGAAGAAGTGCGGGCGGTAACGCGTCTTGCGATCCTCGCCAAACATGCACTTAACAAAGTAGTCGAGCGTGCCTTTCAGATCGCCGAAGGTGATGCCCTCGTCGACGACCAGGCCCTCGATCTGGTTGAACTGCGGCAGGTGGCAGGCGTCGGCCGTGTCGGGACGGTAGACGGTGCCCGGGCAGATCATGTAGATGGGCGGCTTCTGCGACTCCATGGTATGGATCTGCACGCCCGAGGTCTGGGTGCGTAGCAGCACGTCAGACTCGCCGTGGGCGTGTGCCTCGGGGTGCGCGACGCTGCCGGGGTTGTTGTCGACCACGTAGAACGTGTCGCGGGCCGAGCGGCTCGGGTGATCCATGGGCGCGTTGAGCGCGGTGAAGTTATAGTAGGAGGTGTCGACCATGGGGCCGGACTCGACGGTATAGCCGATGCCACAGAAGATGTCCTCGGCCTCCTCGATGATCTGCTTGATCAGGTGCTGGTGACCGATCTGCGGACGGATGCCCGGCAGCGTGATGTCGACGGCCTCGTGCTCGAGCGCGTGCTTGAGGGCGGCGGCCTTCATCTCGGTCGTGCGCTCGTCGAGCATGCCCTCGATCAGCTGGCGCATCTCGTTGGCGCGCTTGCCCATGACGGGGCGATCCTCGGGGGCGAGCTTGCCCATCATGCGCATCAGGCCGGTGATGCGACCCTTGCGGCCGAGCAGCTCAACGCGCGCAGCCTCGAGCTTGGCGGCGTCGTCGGCGCCTGCGACGAGCTCCTTGGCCTCTTCCTCGAGTTTGACCAGATCATCAATCAGACTCATGTCTTCCCTTTCGTCTCTCGCACGTCCACTTGCCGCGGCGGCCGGAGCCACGCGACGCTGCGGATGTGCGGCCCGGTTCGGTAACAAAAAACCGCCCTCGGGCATGTGCATTGCCCAAGGACGGTTGAATTCCGCGGTACCACCTTGTTTGACCCGGCGGATGTTTGGCCCGCCGTGCCCACTCTGCGCCCCTTGTCGCGAGGCTCACGGCTTCCCTACTGGGGCTTCGCCGCCGCTGGCCGCGCGCCCGTTGAGGTCGCTGCTCGGGAGTGAACGCTTGGCCCTTGCCACCGCAGGAAGGCTTGCAGCCCATGACCTTCCCTCTCTTACCGGCGACGCGGCGGGCAAAACCCTCTCCGTCAACACATTGGGCTATAGGATAGCACATTCTGCGCAGCGCTTGCCGCGTTCCGTTTTGTTCGCGCTGGGTACAAGGCAGGTAACTGTGCAAACCGGCCGCGCCGCCGCGTGCGACGGGCGGCCCGCGAGATCAAGGATATGGTATGGGAAAGAAGCTCGATAAGAAGGCCAAGGCCGCCGTGGCAAAAGCCGCCAAGGGCATCAAGGCCGAGAAGGCCGTCAAGAAGTTCCGCAAGCTCGAGAGCAAGCTGTGGACCCGCGAGTATCTGCTCAAGATTGCCGAGTTCGATGGCGCGACCATCGCCCCCGCCAACGGTGCCGCCGCCCGCGCCGATGCCATGGGCACGCTCGCCGGCGAGCATCACAAGCTCCTGACCAGCGAAAAGTCCGTTGAGCTTGTGCGTTCGCTGGCACGCGAGACTGTCGCCGGCGGCAAGATCGACGACCCGCAGCTGCTCGACGAGATTCGCGTGCTCGGTCGCGACCAGCGGGAGGCCAGTGCCATCCCCACCGAGGAGGCCGAGGCCTGGACCAGGCTCACCTGCGAGGCCGACGCCGTGTGGCACAAGGCCAAGGCGACCAACGACTGGGCGAGCTTTGAGCCCTATGTGGACAGAATCGTCGGACAGCTTAAGCATCAGGCCGAGCTCATGGACCCCCAGCGCGACCCGTACGATGTTTGGCTCGACCAGTATGAGCGCGGCCTTTCCACCGAGAGCTTCGACGCATTTTGCAACGAGGTCAAGGCCACGGTCGTGCCGCTCGTGCACGCCATCGGCGAGCGCGGCCAGCAGCCGGCTGCCGACTTTTTGCACGCCCATGTGCCCGAGGCCGCCCAGCGTGCCATGAGCTTTGACCTTATGAAGCTTGTGGGCCTGGACCTGGACGACACCACGCTCGCCTTTACCGAGCATCCGTTTAGCGAGGGCTTCTCGGTGGGCGACGCGCGCATCGCCACGCACATCTATGAGGACGATTGCATCTCCAACGTCTTCAGCATCATCCACGAGGCCGGCCACGCCATGTACGAGCTGGGCGTGAACCCCGCCTATGCGCGCACGTGCCTGGAGGGCGGTACCTCCATGGGCATCCACGAGAGCCAGAGCCGCTTCTTTGAGAACACCGTGGGCCGCAGCCGCGCCTTTATGGGACCGCTACTCGAGGTGCTGCGCCGTCACGCGCCCGAGGTCTACGGTGACGTTGACGAGGACACGCTCTACCGCGCCGTGAACATCGCGCAGCCGTCGCTGATTCGCACCGAGGCCGACGAGCTCACCTATCCGCTGCACGTTATGGTGCGCTACGAGATCGAGCGCATGCTGTTTGCCGGCGAGGCCACGGCCAAGGATATCCCCGCGCTCTGGAACCGCTTTATGGACGAGTACCTGGGCATTCCGGTTCCCGACGACACGCGCGGCTGCCTGCAGGATACGCACTGGAGCGGCGGCTCGTTTGGCTACTTCCCCACCTATGCGCTGGGCAGCGCCTACGATGCCATGTTTGTTCCTGCCATGTGCCGCGACGGCGTCGACCTTACCGGCGCCTGCGCGAGCGGCGACCTGGCGCCCGTCCGTGCCTGGTTGGGCGAGCACATTTGGCAGTGGGGCCGCGCCAAGGACGCGCCGGAGCTCATCAAGGGCGCTTGCGGCATGGACTTTGACGCCCGCTACTACTGCAGCTACCTGCAGGACAAGTTCACCACGCTGTACGAGCTGTAGAACACAACCGAAACGCCAACACAAAGGGGGCGCCGCGGATTGGTTCCGCGGCGCCCCCTTTCTCCACCTAGTCATTGGGGACGTTCTTAAACGACTAGTCGTTTGGGACACCCTTTGTCAGCCAGAAACCCGGCACATAGGGACGTTCCTTTTCTGCCGGCAGTTAGGGACGTTCCTTTTCTGCCGGCACAAAAGGAACGTCCCCAAGTGCCATGCTGATGTTTTGGCAACGTCAGCGAAAACGACCCTAAGCGAGCAAGGTGACGTGAAATGAAAGGGCGCTGACCTTCTGGTCGCGCCCTTGAAATTGAACGTCAGATTGCCGCTTAGGGCCGTTTGCAGCGTCGACTCGTTACGCGGTTTGGTAAAACCGCGTAACTACAAGGCCTCCAACGCGGCGGCGATGCGCTTCATGGCGGCGTTGGCTGCTGCTTGGTCGGGGGCTTCGGCCAGCACGCGGATCACCGACTCGGTTCCGCTCTTGCGCACGAGTACGCGGCCCTCGCCTGCCAGCGAAGCCTCAGCCTCGGCGATGGCGTTCTGCACGCCCATGCTGTCGAGCGCGGCGTCCTTGTCCGCAACGCGCACGGCCACCTGCGCCTGCGGCAGCAGCTTGCACGGCGCCGTGAGCTGCGAGAGCGTCTCGCGCTCGGCACGGATCACTTCCATCACGCGCAGCGAAGTCATGATGCCGTCGCCCGTGCGCTCGATATCGCCAAAGATCGTGTGGCCCGTCTGCTCGCCGCCCAGGCTGTAACCGCCCTCGCGCATCTTGGCATACACATGGCGGTCGCCCACGCCGCTGGTCACGGCGCTCAGACCGGCAAGTTCCAGCGACTTGATCAGGCCAAAGTTGCTGGCGATCGTCGGCACCACGGTACCGCCCGAAAGGCGACCGTGCTTGTTCAGGTACACGCCGCACACGTACAGGATCTGGTCGCCGTCGACCACGCGACCGCGCTCGTCCACTGCCAGGCAGCGGTCGGCATCGCCATCGTAGGCAAAGCCCACGTCCAGGCCCTGCTCCACCACGTGGCGCTGTAGGCGCTCCATATGCGTGGAACCGCAGTCGACGTTGATGTTGAAGCCATCGGGCGCGGCGTTGATCACGCGCACGTCGGCGCCCAGCGCGTCGAACACCGGCTTGGCCACCGAGGACGCCGAGCCGTTGGCGCAGTCCAGGCCGATCTTGACGCCCTGCAGCGAAAAGTTCGCGCTTGCGATGAGCGAGGCAATGTAGCGGTTGCGGCCCTGCATGTAGTCCACCGTAGCGCCAATGTGGTTGCCCGTGGCCAGCGGCACCTCGGTCTTGCCATCGATGTAATCCTCGATGAGTTCCAGCACGTCCTCGTCCATTTTAAAGCCGTCGCTGTTGACGAGTTTAATGCCGTTATCGCAAAACGGGTTGTGGCTCGCGCTGATCATGATGCCGCAATCGAAGCAGCCCTCCACGGTCTGGTGCGCCACGCCCGGCGTCGGGATCACGTGCAGCATGTAGGCGTCCGCACCGCTCGCGACCAGGCCGCTCACCAGCGCCGCCTCGAACATGTAGCTCGAACGACGCGTGTCCTTGCCCACAATCACGCGGGCCTTAGCACTGCGATTGGCGCCGTAATACCAACCCACAAAGCGGCCGATCTTGTACGCATGCTCCACGGTCAGTCCAACGTTGGCCTCGCCGCGAAAGCCGTCGGTGCCAAAGTACTTCATAAGAGGTCCTCTCTATAGACAAAGGCGCGCCGCCAAAGCAACGCGCCGCCAGCTCATTATCCTTTAAAGCAACCGCAGGGGCTATACCGTCAGGAACATCATCACGATGATCATGGCAAAGCCGATCAGGTCGGTCGGCAAAAATACCGTGCCCAGCATAACCGCGCTGGTAATAGTTGCCGAAACCGGCTCCACGGTTCCGATCAGGCTCGCGCGCACCGAACCGATGTCCTTAACGCCCTGCATATAGAGCATGTAGGCCAAGAACGAGCCCACGATCACAAACACCGCGAGCGCCTCGATACCAGCAGCGTCGAGCGCCGGCATATGAGCCCACGGCTGAACCACGGCACACGAAACCACGCCCGCCGTGAGCATGGCAGAGCCCGTAACGATAGGGCTGCCGTATTCGGGGAGAATCTTGGCCGGAATCACCGCCATGCAGGTGGCGCTGACCGCGCACATAAGGCCCGCGACCAGGCCGAGCGGCGAGATGCTCAGGCTGGTGGGGTCGCCGCCAGTTGCGATCAAAAACGTACCGCCCAGAGCCAGGCCGATGCCGATGACCTCGCGCGGACGCGGCATACGGCGATCGATGACGCAGGTGTATCCCATGATGATGACCAGCTGCAGGCATTGGAGCACCGTCGCGGTTCCGGCATTGGTCAGGCGAACGGCCGAAAGATAGCAAAACTGATTGAACAGCAGACCAAAGGCGGTAAAGAGCAGCAGCTGTTTGCGGTCGGCGGGCGTGGTCCAGAGCTTGACCAGGCGCGCGCGATCGCGCGTGACGACCACGAGCATAAACAGCAGGCCGGCGAGAATCTGGCGCACGCTCATGAGCCACAGGGTATCGACGTGGTAGGTATCGAACAGAAAGCTCGCGCTGGTACCCGAGAAGCCCCAAAACGAACCACCCACCAGCGTGGCCAGAACGCCCGTGATCATCTTGCGCGTCGAGGCGCTGTTCAGGCGGTCGCGCCACGCGCGGCGCGTGCTGCGGCTCAGCTCGTCGGTCCCCTCCGGAACGACAAAATCGGACGCCGCCGTCATCGGCACCGAAGCCTTTTCATGGGCATGCTGGACCGAGCGCTCCTGTTTCATTCCACTCCCCCGAAATCAATTGCCAACAAAGCGCTCAAACTGTAGCACGACTATTGGTATGAAAAAGCAGATGATGCGGAACATCTACGAGCGTCCAAATTGTGGGGACGAAAGGCGCGGCGAGCTACGCCGAGCGGTCTAATTGTCCGAGGCGTTGGGGTCGGTAAGGTCGCCCTCGGCGCCAGCGTCGTCGGAGTCGCCCTCGTCGGCGGAATCGTCGTCGCCGTCGTCACCGGCGCCGTTCTGCTCCTGCTCGCGGCGACGTTTTTCGCGAATCTGCTCCACGGCAGCACGCAGGGCGGCCTCGTCCTCGGCACGCGCCACGTCTTGCGTGGTCTTGACCATATGGCGAATCTCGAGCACCAGCAGCACGATCAGCGGCACCACGATAAGCGGGAAGAACAGCAGCGGATTGGTGAGCAGCGACACCACCACGCCCAGGCCTGCCGAGACAAAGACCACGCGGCCCACCACATCTGCGGCGGGCACGGGCGCGGCGTCCTCGACCGGATTGGCATCGCCCTTGGTGTGGTAGGCCGGCGAGCCGTCGGGCGCGGCTTCCACAGATACGATGCGGTGCGTGTTGAGCGAACCCTCCAGCGCGTCATCGGACGAATGGAATGTGATGATATCGCCCACCTGGTAGGCCTGGCTGTTGTCGGTATCGACGACGATAAACGAGTGCACGGGAATCGCCGGCTCCATCGAGCCGGTCAGCGTGCGCATAAAGCCGTAGCCCATGATGGTGGGAATCTCGCCGGCGGGCGTGAACACCGTGCGCAGCAGCACCACAAAGGCGACGAGGATCACCACGGTCGCCAGTACGTTGATCACGCGGAGCACGTGCTTCGTCACTTGTCGTCGTCCTTTGCGGAAGTCTCGTCGTCGGCAGCGACCTCGGCCTCGGCGGCATCCGCCGCAGAAGCGTCGTCCTCGGCAGGCGCGGCGGCCACGCCCTCGTCAGCCTCGCCGCGCAGGCGAGCCAGCAGATAGCGCGACAGGCTGTTGCCCTCGGCACGACGCTCGGCGCGGGCGCGATCGCGCACGGCCTGCTCCAGCTCGTGCGCCAGCGAATCCAGGCGCTGCTGCATCTCCGCGCGAGCGGCTTCGACCTCGCGCTCGCAAGCGGCGCGGGCGGCGGCAACTTCCTGCTCAATGCGCTCCCCGGCCTCGAGCTCGGCGGCGGCAATACGCGCGTCGGCATCGGCGCGGGCCTCCTCGGCAGCGCGCGTGGCGGCATCGCGCTCGGCGACAGCGACGGCAACCTTCTCGTTGGCATCCACCGCAGCCTGCTCAACAGCAGAATCGGCTGCGGCGCGGGCAGCGTCGATCGCGGCATCGGCGGCCTGCTGAGCGGCAGAGACCTTCGCCTCGGCCGCGGCAACGGTGTCGGCGAGCTTCTGGTCCGCAGCGGCAGCGGCGGCGTCAGCCGCCTCCTGCGCGGCACGGGCATCGCGCTCGGCCGTCAGCTGCACTTCCTCAATCTGCAGCTTGGCGGCATCCAACTTGGCATGCAGTGCAGCCGACTCCTTGGCAGCCATCTCGCGCACGCCGGCAAGCTCGGCCGCGGCGGCATCCTTGGCAGCCTGTAATTCAGCAGCATCGGCAGCCGTCTTGGCAGCCAGGGCCGCGGCAGACTCGCTCTTAACCTGCGCGACCTGCGCGGCAGCAGCCTGCTCGGCGGCGGTAACCTTGGCTTCCGCGTCCGCACGGGCGGCCGCGACCTCGGCATCGGCTTCAGCACGCATCTGCGCCAGCTGGGCCGCCGCGGTCTCACGCGCCGCAGCAGCGTCGGCCTCCGCAGCCTTCTTGCCGGCCTCGACATCCTCCAGCGAACCCTGCAGTTCCTCGACATCGGCCTCGGCCATCTGCGCACGCTGCGTCAACGCCAGCTCGCGCGTCTTGGCCTCGTCCAGCTCGTCGGCCAGGTCATCGCGCTCGTCGGTCAGCGCGTGCGCCTGCACCTTCCAGGACTTGACCTGGCCCTGCAGTTCCTCAATCTGCTCACGCGCCTCGGCCAGCGCCTGCTCAGCATCGAGCTGGGCCTGCGTGACTTCCTCCACAAACACGCGGCGGACCTCGACATCGGGCAGATCGGGGCTATCGACCTGCTCCTCCTTAATCTCTTTAATAAACTTAGGCGCCACCGGCGCGTGTTGCACACTCTCGAGCTCCTGCAGGTTGCGCTCGTCGTCGGTCAGGCTCTTAAAGACGGCGTAGTTGTTGATGAGGTTGGTGTACATCTGCACCATGTACTCGTCATCGAACGCCAGCGACTGCTGCTGCACGTCGATGTTGTAGCCCACCTTGTCGTAGCGCTCCATAAACTGCCACAGCTGGTAGCACTTGCGGTAGTTGGGGTCCTTCATGATGAGGTTGGTGCGCTGGATGGGGCTGCGGACCGCGCTGCAGCCGTTCATGATCTGGCAGAACGACGCGCCGCGCAACGCCATGACCAGGCGGCGCACGCGGTCGATACGCATAAAGACGTCCATGTTGTCGGCGTCGTTCTCGGCAAAGCTCTGACGGTTTTTGACCGTCATCTCGACGTTGTACTCGATCTCCTCGTACGCGTCATCGATCTTGCTGTGCATCTTAAAGCGGTTGCGGACCTCGTTGCCCGTCGACCAAAAGATCACGTCGGTGCGCTTGTCCACAAACGTCAGCAGGCGCTGAATCAGGTGGTAGATAAAGCGGTTCTCGTACAGGTCGTACGTCTCGACGGTGTTGACGTTGAGGATGCGCGTGGGATGGACGCCGCCATCGTCGCTCGGCGCCAAAAACTGCGTGTTCTGGCTGAGGTGACGGACGCTGTCGGCGCTGATCTTTTTGGCGAGCGAGACCGGCACCACCTCTTCCTCGGTGGTGATGAAGCGGCGCGGCTTTTCGATAATGGTGTTGATGGCGTCGAGCGAGTCCTCGATCATGCTGATCCATTCCTCGTCCACCACCTTGACGAGCTCCTCGCGCTGCTGCTCGATCGTGGTGCCCGAGGCCTGCGCCATCTCAAAGAGATAGCGGAAGTAGCGGCTGTCCTCCTGGATGGGCTCCATCTGCTCGGAGAAGCTGGTATAGAGGTCCTGAATGGTCTCGGACATGGGTTACTCCATAGGTTGGATCGATCGGGGGAAGGCGCGCGGGACAAGGACTACTGGTCGCCTTATCCCACGCCCCGCGCTCGCACGCGCTTAGTAGAAGTTCTGGATCCGCTGCAGGTACATGACGGAATCGGGCAGGCCGCCCTCGCCAAAGGTCTTCTCGATGTACTCGATCAGGCCCTTCATCTCGTCGCGCACAAAGCTCACGTTCATGGACTCAAACTTCTTGAGCACCTTGCGGGCGATGATGTAGTCCATGCCGCCCAGCTCGGTGCCACCGCACGCCACGTACACGGGGATAAAGTCGTACATCTGCTTGATGATACGGTTGCCAAACGCCAGCTTAAAGCGGGTCTGCAGGTACTGGTCAAGCTTGTGCATCTTCTGCAGCAGCTCGTCGTCGATCACGTACTCGACCTTGGCCTTCTGGAACAGGTACTGCAGGTGGTCGGCGGTCACGTGTACGCGCTCGTGCGGCTCGCACTCAAACGCGTCGGCGCGCTCGTTGAGCTCGATGGGGATCGCGCGGTCGTACACCTTGTCCGTGATGGTAAAGGTGGAGTCGTCGTTGTTGGCGGTGCCGATAAACCACAGGCTGTCGGGGATGGTGAGCTTGCCGTCGTGGAGCGCCTTGGGGTCGGCGGCCCACTGGGTGGGCACCAGGTCGAGCACCCACTCGTCGTGGCTGGGCATCTCGAGCACTGACAGGATCTCGGCAAAGTAATACTCCACGCGGGCGAGGTTCATCTCGTCGAGCACGATCATGGACGGGTCCTGGCGCAGACCCGCCTCGTACACGGCGCGGAGGAACTCGGTTTCGTTGAAGCGCTTGGAGAACTCGTTAAAGTAGCCGAGCACCTCGGTGCGGTCGCGGAAGCTCGGCTGCACCGACACGATGGTCGCGGGGTTGTCCAGGTAGCGGCTAAAGCTGTAGGGCAGCGAGGTCTTACCGGTACCCGAGATGCCCTCCAGGATCAGCAGCTTGGAGGCGGCCATGCCGGCCACAAAACGGCGGATGATCTCGGGCGTGTAGTAGAGCTTCATCTGGCTGCACGCAAACGCGCGGAAGCTGTCGACAAAGTCCTCCAGCGAGATGGCGTCGTCGTAGACCGGAGACTCCCAGTCGCGGTACTTGAGGTCCACGAGCGACAGCTTGGGGAAGCGGTTGGCCTGGGCGATCTCTTTTTCCTCGGCAAGGGTCTTGGCCTCGACGGTGGCCTTGGCCATGGCGGCCGCGGCATCCTTGACGCCCTCGCCGTCGAGCGCGAGCGACGCGTTGCCCGACATGACGGCCGTGGCGCCCTCGCCCGCGGCAGCACCGGCACCCGCAGCGGCACCCACGACGTTGCCCACCGTGGGCAGGTGGTCGTCGGCCAGGGCCGAGGCGCCCACGTACGGAATCTGCTTGGTGCCGCCCATGGCGTTGACCTTGAGCGCGAGCAGCTTGTTCTTCTCGTCCATGAGGTCGAGCACCTGCTTGTTGAGGCGGCCGATCTCGCGGTAGAGCGCCTTGTTGGACGTGTCGTCTCGATGTAGGCGGCGGTTGATGCGATAGCGGTGCACCAGGATGGCCACGATCAGCACGGGAACCGCGATGAGCATGGCAAACAGAATGACCGCGCCAATCTTGCCCACCAGGTCAAACGTGGTGAAGTAGGTCATAAAGATGTTAAAGTACTCAACCCAGCCAAACACCAGCAGGTTAAGGATGGAGCTCACGACGGCAACGACGTTGTAGACGACCTTTGCCAGCAGCTCCCAGGCAAATCCCAGAAACTCACTCACCGTCGGTGCCCTCCTGCTTGCTTGCGTTCATCGCCGCCTCGGCCTCGGCCTTCAAACGGCGGGCTTCCTCGAGCTTGGCCTCGGCCTGGGCGAGCTGCTCGGCAGCGTTATCGGCCGTGACGGTGGCAGCGGTGCCCTTGCCCTCGGCGTCCACGATGGCAGCCGCGGCGGCCAGGCGGTCCTCCTCGGCCATAGCGCGCTTAAGGTTCATGCCCACCACGATGAGGTGATACACCTGGTAGATAAAGAACAGCAGCATGGGCAGGACGATCACAATGAGGAAGCCCATGGAGCTGGACAGGAAGTCCATGACCTTGCCCATCTGCGGCAGCGCAAACAGGTACTTGCCCACAATGTCGCCGTCGCTAATGATGTGCGTATCGGCCACGTCGTTGTTGTCGCCCTTGGTGGTAAAGCTGCGCATACCGTTGACCTCGTCGATCGCGGCGATGCGGTGCGTGTTGAGCGCGTACTCGTTGTCGATGATGGTGTGGAACGTCACGATGTCGCCCACCTCGAGCTTAGAGGTGTCGCACTTTTGGATGACGATGAGGTCGCCCTTGTTAAACGTGGGCGACATGGAGTCGGACTGCACGGCAAGCGGGGTGAAGCCGGCAATGTCGGACACGCTGCCGTCCTCGCGCGTGGCGAGCGTGGTAAACGCATACAGGGCCGCCACCAGGATGATGATCCACATGACGACGCTCAGTGCGATGGATGCGACTTTTTTAACAGATTGCATGATGTCCCTTACTACCGTGTCTGACTAGGTCGTGTGCGGCCGGGCGGCCGCCGTGCGTATCTACTGTTCCTCGATGCCCTCAAAGCGCATCGAAACCGAATAGTTAGCTCCTTTTAGCATATTAGTGCAATTTGGGTCCGTTCCCTCGAGCCATATGCGAACGGTTACCGGCTTGTCCGTATCCTTTATCAGATCGAACATGTCGCTCGCCGCGGTGGCCTCACCCGAGCCGAGCCCGAAGACCGTCGCCGAACCAGATGAGCCGCCGCCCCCGTTGGGGTTGTAGACCCAGGTTTGGCCGTCGGCGGTAAAGCTCATGCGCATGGCGCTGGCCATGCCCTCGGTGTCGGAGCTAAACCGCGTGCCGGAGGCGCCGTTGTCGCCGTCCTGCCCGGTCAGGCGCACGCGCAGGTCCGTGCTGCTCATAAAGTGCAGCGTAAACTCCAGGTAGGCGCCGGTGGCGGGGTCGGCGGTGGAGCCGTCTTCGAAGGTGAAGGTCTGGTAGTCGCTCGTGGTGACGGGCTTGAGCTTGGACGCGTCGATGTCCACGCCCTTTTCGCTGGCGATGCGCGCCGAGATCTGGTCGAAGCCCAGACTGTGGACGTACTCTTCGAACGTGGCATGCTCGTCCAGGTCGAAGCGCAGCGAGCCGTCGGCGTTGGCGTCGATCATGAGCATGCGGGTCTTGGCGCTATCGGCGATGGAGAACCAGGCGAAGGTCGCCATGGCTATCGCCACCAGGGCAAACAGGACCAGGACCAAGGTGGTAGCGAGCTTGCGGCGCAGGTCGGTGTCGGCGGGGGCGGCGGCGTTGGGCTTGCCGGTGGCGGGCGTGCAGTTAGCGGCGGGTTGCTTACGCGTCATGGCTACTCACCGTCCAAGGTCGCAAAGAGGGCCAGGTGCAGGGTACCCGGGTCCTGGTGCAGGTAGTCGGCGCTATCGGGGTCGGTACCCTCGATGTAGTAATAGATGTCCAGGCGATAGGCCTGGCCCAGAGCCAGCGTGGCGAGCGCGTTTTGCGGGCGTGTGGCCGTCTCGCTGGTGTCCAGGGTAAAGGCTGCCGGGTCCTGTTTCACGTCTGCGCCGCAGGCGAGCTGGCCGTTTTGCCAGCCCAGCAGCATGCCGTCGGTGTAGCCGGCAAGGCCAGCCGGGGCGGTCGTGGGATGCTCGCCGCGATGGCCGCTGTCGGAGCTGTCGAGCTCAAAGATGTTGGTGGCGAGCACCTGGCCGCCGCTCGAGATCTTGATGCCCACGCGGGCCGCGCGCAGCAGCTCGGCGTCGGCGCCCTGCGGGACCAGCGACTCGGCCAGATACAGGTTGACCTTGCCCGCTACTTTGCTGGCGCCCGTTCCGGTAATGGTGGGGCGCAGGTCAATCCAGCCGTGATAGAACGCGGAACCGTTGTCTTTTGCCTGCTCGAACACCGTGGCATCGCCGGCTGAGTTGTTTTGTGCGCAGGCAGCAAAGCCGTTGAGGTCAAAGGTCGAGACCGGGTAGAGCGTCACGGCGCCGCTCGCGGTGGAGGCCAGAGATGCATCGCCTTGTTGTGACCAGCTGCCGCGATCGGCATCGCCCAGCTCCAGCACCAGCTTGGACGTGTCGCTGTGCACGCTCACCGAGTTGGTGTTGACCTTCATGTTGTTGGTAAACCAGGCGTAGGTCGCGGCGCCCAACGTGGCGGCGAGTGCCACCATGACGAGCGCGATGTAGGCACGCGCGCGGTGGGCGTGGCGGCGGGCGGCTACGCCGGAGAGGGCCGCGGGGATCGTGCTCTCGGTGTCGGTCTTGAGGTTATCTGCTGGCATGTGCTTCTTGTCTTCCATGTCGCTTCGCCCCCTTACGCCTTGGCCGCGGCAAAGGCAAGCTGCAGCACCACATCGCGAGCCTGAGCCTCGTCGATGCAATTGGCGTCGCAGCCTTCCATGTACACAACGTAGCGAACGCTTGCCACCTCGTTGGCGGCCAGCGTGCAGATGGGCGTGGCACCCGCGCGCGCCGTGGGCGTGTCGCCGGTGCCGTCCATGCTGTAGGCGCTTATGGCGCGCGCAGGGTCGGCGGTGTAGGTCCAACCTGAGGCGCCTGCTGCCGCAACCACGCCATCTTGCGCGGTAGTGCGCCTGCTGGTGGCACCCGCGGTGCTGCCCAGGTCGTCGCAGGTAAAGATATGCGTTTGCGTACCCGACTGGGTCGTGATGACCAGACCCAGTCGCAGCGCGGCCAGCAGCTGCGGGTCGCTCGTCACGCTCATCTGCCCCTGATACAGGTACACGTTGAGAGCGCTATCGCTACCCTTAAGGTACAGCGTGCCAGTGAGGGCATAGTCGTCCAGCTGCGCGGTGCAGTCGGCGTAGTCGGTCGTAATGCCCGCGGCATTTTGGAAGGTGCCGCGCCAAAAACGGGAAAGATCGGCCGTCGAGATGGGATAGAGCGTCTTGTCGGCGGCGGCAAGCGTTGCCGTTGTGTCCCATGGTCCGTTGGCCGAAAGTCCAATCTGCAGGTCGGAGCCCTCGTCGCTTACCGTGTGCGCCACGGGCGTCACATTAGTGTAGCGCGAGTTGCTAAACCACGCGTAGGTGGCGGCGCTCAAGGCGGCCACCAGCACGAGCATCCATGCGGCCGCGGCAACCATGCGACGGCGCGAGCTCAGGATGTCTTTGATGTTCGATGTACTCATGCCCCGGCCCCCTACGAACGCTTGCCAGCAAAGCGCAGCGCCAGCGATTGCAAGCTGGTGGTGGCCAGATTGTTGGTGCAATCGGGGTCGCAGCCTTCGAGCCACACGTATACATCCACACGCACGGGCGTGCTACGGTTGGCTCCCTTGGCAGCGGCGGGCAAGCTGCAGATCTTGGTCGTGGCCTCCTTGAGGCCCACGATACCGGTGTCTTCGTTGTAATCGCAGAAGTTTGCGCTGGTCAGCTGGTCAAAATGGACCGTGGCGCCATCGGAGCGGGTGCTGTCGAGCACCAGGTGGTTCTGCTCGTTCTCGCCGGCATCCTTGCCGTCGAGCGTGTTGTAGCGCGCCTGGGGATTGTGCTCGCCCGAGACCTCAAAGATGTACTGGCCCGTCACGGTGTCACCCTGCCCTGGAGCATAGGTAACCAGTCCCACACGCAGGGCGGTGGAGATGGGGTTTGCCGGGTCCTGCTCGGTAAAGTCGATGCCCGACAGGTACACGTCGGTCGCGGCCGAGTTGGTGGCCAGGTACAGGGATGTTTTGTAGTAGTCGGAATGCTCGGCCGCGCCAAACATGCTGGCAAACAGCGAGTCCTGGGTGGTTCCGCCGGTAAAACCCGTTACCTTTTGGAAGCCGTTGAGCACGTTATCGGTCGAGACGGGATCGAGCAGGCCCGCAAAGCTTAGACCGGCGTTGGTCTTGTACTCGCCGTCGTACTCGTTGGAGATAAGGAAGGTCACGCCCGTGCCCGCGGCCATCTTGACGTCGGTGATAGGGCGGTTGGCGTTGTAGATGTACCAGGCATACGTTACAGCTCCGGCAGCAGCAAGGGCCACCAGCAACGTGGCGAGCATGCGATTGAACTGTTTTCGCAGCGAGCGCGCGTCCGACATACCCCTCCCCCATTTGCCGCGTTGTAAACTGCCTGGGCACGATTTGCCCATAATGGAGTTATTTTACGCGAACGTGCAGTTCATCGGGGGTACAAACGGGACTTTTCGCGTGCTGTTCGCGCTGCGGCGGGCTCCGATGGGGCCACAAATCACCAGTTTTTTAAAATAGTTCTTGCCACCGGGTGGGAGCTCCGTTATATTATTCCCTGCGCACTCGCGCACCCTTGATCGGGCGTTTAGCTCAGGGGGAGAGCGCTTCCCTGACACGGAAGAGGTCAGAAGTTCAAATCTTCTAACGCCCACCAAATGTTCTCAGCTCAGAGGCTTCGCCTCTGAGCTGTTTTGTTTTACGCCGGCAAGCCAAGAGAGCGCCGCAACACCCAAGGCCGCCCCAACAACGCCAGCAAACATCCCAACCAAGTCCAAAGCCGCTTCCGTACCGCTGAGGACCATCTCCAGCCAAGCCCAAAGTCGCCCCCAAACCGCCAGCAGCCATCCCTAATGCAGCCGAGGCCACATCCGCACCGCCGGCAGACACCTCGACCGAGCCCGAAGTCGCTTCCGCACCGCCGGTGGACATCCCAATCATGCCAAAATCGCCCAAACAACCCTGGTAATCGCCCCAATCAGACCCGAATAGGCCTCGAGGCCGCTTCTGAACAACCGTCCCAAATCGAAGGTGAATGGTTTTCCCAAGAAGTGAACGAGCCAAAACGGACCCCCGGAGCATCGACACTTTTGGCGGCTCATTTCCTGCGGTTTTGTCGTTAAAATCCTGCGGTTTTGGCGCCAAAACGTGTGGATGCTCCGGGGGTCCAAATAAGGTCATTCACTTCTCGGGAAAACCATTCACCTTCAATCTGACAGCAATCCCACCCGTCGCCAAAGGACCGCCCTACCAATACTGATGCGCCTCGATAACGGTCTGCCAGAGCTTAAACCGCTTCGTCTCGACGCGCGCCCGAGCAAAATATCGCGCTTCCTCCGTCATAGGCTTATAAAATATGGGCCGCTTGCGGCGATGCAGCTTGCGCCGAATGCGCTCGCACAGCCTAACGAGCTTGTCGTAGTCACTTGCCTGGTCGGTCGTCACCGTAAAGTAGGCCACCCCATTGAGCAGTTGCAACTCGTTACGGCGCTCGGCGTCCTTGCGGATCTTCTCATGTCCGTCATGGATGGCATCACTGTCGTAATCGACCAGCGCAGTAAGCATTTCGGGCAACAGCCCGGCTTTTACCTTGTCCATGCCCACCTCGGCTTTTGCCGTAAGCGTAATGTCGGGCGTGCGCTCCAACACGCGAAGCTCGCGCTTGCGTCCAACGCTGTATCCATCGCGAATATAGTACTTCTTGTTCAGCTCGGCCTTACCCAATGCATATCCGCCGTAGCGCGTAGGCAGCGACATAAACATGCAAAGCCCCGACTCCCTTGGCGAGCGCGACCCCTCGATCACGTACGCAAGCAATGCCTTGGCTTTCGCAATATCTCGCACCCTGGGGGACTTCTCGATATACGCCGCAATGAGCTCCTTGGTCGTAAGCTTTCCATCGCGCATGCCCTTATCCCTGCTGGTCACCCCGCCGGGCGCAAGGTTATCCAGCCGATAGTCCGATGTCACGGCATAGCCGGCATAAATCGCCTCCGCTGCATCGCCATCATGGGCGGCCTGCAAAAACGCCAGCTCGGGAGAGCATACGTACGCATCCAGGTCACCCCTCCAGTGGCCCAGCGAGATAAACGAACCCGCCGGGAGCTCGTTGGTGCACAGGTGCGTCGCGACATGCTTGGTCCGCCGGCGACCGGCACGCGTCGGCACCATCAGGTCCAGCACGCCAATCCCAAGGTCATAGCGATCGATGAACTCCTGCGCCTCTTGGTCCGAGAGCGCACAGGCATCCGCAATCGACACGACCTCTGGTTCCGAATCCCCAAAGCGAGGGTTCGGAATGTGCGCCAAAAGCGCCAGCGCAGCGTTATGTGAAACGATAAAGTAGCTCATGGCGCGAAGATAGCATGCGCGTCGGCGGCGGCTCGCAGCCCTGGCAAGTTTTCGGCAAACGACCAGCGGTTTTTTGCTGAAGCGCAACCAAAGTGTTCATTCGTCGACGTCTAAATGCAAATCCGTCAAGCTTTTGGCAAGGTTGCCGCTCAACTGACCAAAAG
>CAKTUC010000027.1 GCA_934617135.1 uncultured Collinsella sp.
ATCCGAGCAGCGCATTGTCGACTATATATTGGAGCACCAGTCCGAGGCGCCGCGCCTGACGGCCGCCCAGCTCTCACGAGCCGCTGCCACGTCCGAGGCGACGGTTTCGCGCTTTTGCCGCAAGCTGGGCTTTGGCAGCTTCCGCAGTTTTCAGTTTTCGCTGGCGCGCGACTTGGAAAGTCAGCGTAACGAGGGCCTGACCGACGAAGTCTCGCTCGACAACATGGAGCAGAGTCTTAAGAACATCCTCGCCGCCAAGGTGAGCGAGCTCAACGCGACCATCGACGGCATCGACCACGATACGCTGGCAGCAGTTGTACATGCGCTTAAGAATGCCGGCGTTATCGAGTTCGCCGCCGTGGGTAATACGAACGCGGTCGCGCTCGATGCGACGTTTAAGTTTTCGCAGCTGGGCCTGCGCTGCATGGCGAGCACTATCAGCGAGACCGCGATCGGTTTTGCCCTGACCCTGAAGCCCGGCGACGTCATCGTGCTGATCTCGAACTCCGGCAAGTCGCGCCGTCTTAACCGCATGGCCAAGGCCGCACGCGAGGCTGGCGCCACCGTGGTCGTCATCAGCGGCGACAACAAATCCCCGCTCGCGCGTCTGGCCGACTATACCTTTAATACGGTGAACCACGAAGCGCTGCTCACGACGGGCGACTTTGCGTTCTCCAAGATCAGTGCCACGATGATCATCGAGGTTATCTACAACTTCCTGCTGCCCGAGATTGAGGACGCGCGCGAACACATTAGCTACTACGAGGAGCTCATCCAGCCGGATAAGGTCGTGGAGTAGGCTTTGTAGGGAGTCGTTAGTTACTTGTCGCGCAAAACTATGTCGGTTTACTACGATGAAATCGGAATGTGTGACCATGAGGCGTTTTAAGTGAAAACCGCAGGCTATCTACCTGCGGTTTTCTTTTTGCAATTTTCGCCGTGCTCGAGCTATGCAGATTCATCGTAGTAAACCGGCATAGTTTTATGTCAGGCATGCCAAAAAGCGTGTGGCGGGATACGGCCTATCCCCGCGCTTCATCGAGCATCTGCTTTGCGTGGGCCAGGCTTGCCTCCGATTGGTCACCACTCAGCATGCGGGCGATCTCGGCGGTTCGGGCCTCGCCGGTTACCTCGTCCAGGTGCGTCTGAGGAACATCTCCAGGCTCCTTGCTGACCACGTAATGTTTATCGGCCATGACGGCAACCTGAGCGAGATGGGTTACGACAATCACCTGGTGTGTAGCGGCGAGATCTGCCAGCACGCTCGCGAGGGCACGCGCCGTCGAACCGCCGACACCGGCATCGACCTCATCAAACACGAGCGTATCGACGCCGTCCGCATTACCGAGGACAACCTTGCTCGCCAGCATCACACGGCTAAGCTCACCACCCGAGGCGATGCGACGCAAGGGACGCGGCGTCAGACCAGCGCCGCTGCGATATAGCAGCTCGTAGCTCGAAGGACCCGCAGGCGTCCACTCGGCGCGCGGCAGATCGCGCGACTCCCAGACGAGCTCGGCACTGCCCATCTCCAAGCGTGCCATCTGACGACCCACCTCATGACAAAAACGAGGGGCGGCCGTGTTGCGTGCGCGCTTCAGCGCCTTGGCAGCGGCAAACAACTCGCGCTCAGCCGCACCAAGCGCTTCGCGCGCCTTCCTAATCCGCTCGTCGCCATCATCCACCAGCGACAACAGCTCTTGCGAGCGTTCGCGCATAGCAAAGACGTCGTCCATGGTGGGACCCCACTGGCGCAGCAGTCCCTTGAGGTCGGAATAACGCTCGCGCATGCGAGCGAGCTCGCGAGGATCAAACGCAACGCCATCGCGATAAGCACGCAGCTCATTGGCGCAATCCTCGAGCGAGATACAGGCGTCCGAAAGTGCGTCAGCAATGTCGCCCAGCTTGCGGTCAACGGTCGCCATACGTGAAAGCTCGGCTGCGGCGCTGTTCACGGCATCGAGCGCTCCCCCTTCGGCAGCAAGCGATGCATGGGCTTCGTTGGCTGTGGCCACCAGGACCTCGGCATGCTCCGAGCGTGGCAACAGCTCCTCGAGTTCCTCGTACTCGCCTGGCTTGGGATCGACCTCGGCAATCCGCTCGAGGGCAAAACGCGCTTCCTCGACGCGGCTCCCCTGCGCGCGTGAGGCTTCCTCCACACGGCGAAGCTCCTTGGCAGCCGCGCGCGACGCTTTAAAGCAGGTGCGGTAACGGTCAAGTGCCTCGAGCGCGGAACGGCCAGCCCAGGCATCGACCATGGCAACATGATGCGCCGGATCGAGCAAGCGCTGATGCTCGTGCTGACCGCACAGGTCCATCATCACGCCCACGCGCTCCGAAAGCTCGCGCACGCTGGCGATACGGCCATCAATCTTCACACGACTGCGGCCCTCGGCGGAAAGGCTGCGCTGCACGGTGAAACCCTCGGCGTCGTGAGGACCGTCGAACAGGCGAGCCTCGACGCTCGCCAGCGCCTCGCCTTCGCGCACCGTCGAAGAATCCGCGCGCTCCCCCAAAATGAGCTTGAGCGCAGACAGCAGCGCGGTCTTGCCGGCACCCGTCTCACCAGTCAGGACGGTTAAGCCGGCACTCGGCACCAACGTCGCCTCGCGAATGAGCGCAATGTTGGAAACCTGCAGCTCATCGATCATGGCGAACTCCGTAGAAAACACGGCTCACCGAGTTGTAGAAGCTCTCGGGGCCGTAGTCGAGCAGCAGCACGTCGCCGGGACCACGGCGCACAGCCACGCTCTCGACGGTGCCGTCGCAGGTAATGAACTGACCGTCGATAGCAATGGCAGGCACACTCGGGCGGTCGTCGGACATAAAGATCTCGACGACATCGCTCGGCGAGGTCAAGAAGGCGCGGGCCTGAATGGTATGCGGCGCGATGGGCACGCAGACCATACCTGCGTAATCGGGGCTTACGATGGGGCCGCCGGCGCTCAGGGCATAGCCCGTAGAGCCGGTCGCCGTGGACACGACCACGCCGTCGCCACGCAAACGATCGATATGGTGGCCCGACACGGTGATGTCGAACTCAACCATATCTGACAGCGGGCCGCGTGTAAGCGCCATGTCATTGAGGGCAAAGGCGCGCACGACGTCCTTCGTATCGTCGTCGCGTACGGACACGATATCCGCAGCGATCGTGGCACGGCGGCTCACGTGGAGTTCGCCGGACAGAGCATCGCTCACGACCTGCAAAATATCGCGCTCCTCGGGACTGGCCGCCGTCAAAAAGCCTAGATGACCATAGGAAAGTCCCAGAATGGGAATCTCACGGTAGTTGAGAATACGGGCCGCGCGCAGTAGCGTGCCATCGCCACCGAGTGTGATGACCAGATCGGCATCGTCCACATCGGGCGTGCTCTGGATCTTGGAGCGCTGGTCGGCCGCCCATGCAACCTCGTAACCCTGGCGCGTCAGCCAAAGCTCGAGCATCAGGCCGCTCTCGACCGCCTCTTGCTTGTAATAATTAGGAACCAGAAAGACCTTCATAGCGTTGCAGCTTTCTCGCTCAAAACCGATACCTGGGATTGCAGCTCATCATCGGAGCGCTCGCCGGCGGCAAACCTCGTGCCGTACAGGAAAAACTCCACGTTGCCCTTGGCGCCATGAATAGGCGACACGCACACATCGACCGGGAACAGGCCTTTGGCGGCAAAGAGTTCAATCGCAGCCACGAGCGTATCAACACGCACAGTGGGGTCCACCACAATGCCGCCCTCGCCCACCAGCGCCGCCGGAGCCTCAAACTGCGGCTTCACCAGCGTGCAGAACGAGCCGACAGGCGTCAGGCACGCCATCACGGCGTCGATAATATTTGCGATACTCGTAAACGAAACATCGCACACAGCCAAGTCGATGGCGCTGGCATAACCCAGCTCAGGCAACTGCGTCACGTTGGTGCGCTCGTGGAGCGTCACGCGATCGTCCTGGCGCAGCGACCAATCAAACTGGGCACGGCCCACATCGACAGAGACAACGGTCGCAGCACCACGCTTGAGCAGGCAATCGGTAAAGCCGCCGGTAGAGCACCCCACGTCCAGACAGGCAAGGCCCGTGGGGTCAATGCCAAACGCATCGAGTGCGCCCTCGAGCTTAAGACCACCACGACCAACGTAGGGGATGCGCCCCTTCACATGCAGCGGCAGGCCCGGGGTAACCTTGAGCCCCGGAGAGGTCAAGCGCTCACCACCGCTCGAGACCAAGCCGGCCATAAGAGTGCGAAGGGCATCCGCGCGATCGGCGCAGATGCCCTGTGAAATCAGTTCGTCATCAAGACGCACACGTTTCATGAATGCCATCAACCATTCGTATCCGGAGATGCAGCCTGACTATCCTGGGATTCGTTTGCCGCATCCTCATCATATTCCTGCTCGAGCTTGTCGGCCTCACGCGGCGTCAGCTCAAACTTGTCGACCATATCGACCGCGCGGGAGCCCAGCTCAATCGCCTCGTCAAACAAATCGAGCGAACGCTCCAGAGACGTATCCTTGGAGCGAACGGTAGCGATAATCTGGTCCAGACGGTCCGAAATCTCGTCGAAGTTGCGGACGGAACCCTCTGGCATGGCTACTCCTCGATGGAGTCGGCCTCGACGGCCTCTACAGCGTCCGCATCCTCGTCAAGCACGCCGGCAGCGGCCTGCGCAGCAGCGACCTTGGCGGCAGCCTCGGCAGCCTGGGCTTCCTCGCGAGCGCGATCCTCGGCCAGCAGCTCTTGGTACAGGTCCTCGCCCGGCAGCTCCTCGCTGCGAGCGATCTTGCCCAGCACGCCGTTGACAAACGATGCGGACTGGTCGGTACCATAAGCCTTGGCGATCTCGACGGCCTCATTGATCACGATAGCGTCCGAAACCTCCTCATCGGTGAGGAAGCGCATCTCGTAGACGGCGATGCGCAGCAGGTTACGGTCGGCGCCGGGCATGCGCATAAGATCCCAGTTCTTGGCGACGGCGCGAAGGGCACAGTCGATGCGATCGATATGCTCGTAGGCACCGCGGCAAAGCTCCAGCGCATAGGGGTCGAGGGGACCCTTCGAGATCAGGAAATCGCCCTCGAGGACGCGCTCAAGCGGACTGTCCGTGGCCTCGGCCTGGAACAGCAGCTGCAGCGCCTGACTGCGGGCAAGCGTACGCCCGCGATAAACCTTAAGGCTCAAAGGTTACTCCTTGGGGAAAACGAGGCCGTCGATGCAAACGTCAACGCGCTCGACCTCGACGCCCACCTGAGCATCGATGGCGGCGACCACGGCGGCGCGAACGGCCTCGGCGAGTTTCTTGAACGGATAGCCAAAGAACACCACGACACGCACGGTGAGTGCGAGCTTGTCGCCGACGACCTCGGCCTCGACCGCCGGCTCGGAAGCCGGGGCCTTGGACGAGAGCATCATGGAGACAAGGTTGGTGGCAAGGTCCTTGACGCCAACGGAGGCGATGCCCTCGACATCCGACACGGCGCGCGAGACGATGGCGGTCAGAACATCGGGCGAAATGCCGATGCCGTCAATCTTGATTTCCTGGGGCATGAGTCCTCCTAGAAGAGTTGGTTGCTAGACGCGGGAGACGAACTTGCCGTCGCGGGTGTCAACCTTGATGACCTCGCCCTCGTTGAGGTACATGGGGACCTGGATGACAGCGCCGGTGTCGATCGTGGCCGGCTTGGTGGAACCCTGGACGGTATCGCCCTTAAAGCCCGGGTCGGTCTGGACGATAGTGGTCTCGATGAACATCGGCGGGGTCACACCCATGAGCTCATCGTCAGCGAAGAGCAGCTGGCAGATGTCGTTCTCACGCAGCCACTTGGAGTTCTCGCCCACCATGTCCTCGGGAACGGGAACCTGCTCATAGGACTCGTTGTCCATGAAGATGTAGTCGGTGCCATCGTTGTAGAGGTACTGGAACTCACGGGTGGTGAGCATGACGCTCTCGAACTTGGTGCCGGCGTTGCAGGTGTTCTCGACGACGCGGCCGCTCTTGATGTCGCGGGTCTTGTAGCGCACAAACGCGCCGCCCTTGCCCGGCTTGACATGCTGGAACTCGACGATGGTGTAGACCTTGTCCTTAATGCGGAGACCGAGGCCGTTCTTGAAGTCGGCGGTAGAAATGGTAGGCATAGCGACCTTTCTTGTTATGGGCAGAACGCACAAGCGTCCAAATTACATACGAGCGAAATTATACACTTGCAGACGGCGCCTGCAGCGAGTGCATAAAAAGAGAACGCGGGGCGTCCGAATCAATCCGGACGCCCCGCCCCAAAAATCTATCGAAATGGGCTAGCAGTCGATGACGTGAAGGTCATGCGGCGTCTTGGTGAAGGGCTCGTAGCCGTTCTCGGTGACCACGCCGTAGTCCTCCAGGCGCACGCCGCCCACGCCGGGCAGGTACACGCCGGGCTCCATGGTGATAACCGCGCCGACCTCAATGATGTTCTTGCTGCGGTTAAAGTTGGGCAGCTCGTGGATGTCGATGCCCACACCATGGCCGAGACCATGGTTGTAGTAATCGCCATAGCCGGCATCGCCGATGATCTTCTTGGAAAGCTTGAAAATGTCGTTGCCCTCGACGCCCGGATGGATGGCGGCGACGCACTCCTCGTGGGTGCGGCGTACGAGCGCGTACAGGTCGAGCTGCTCCTGGGTAGGCTCGCCCATCACGACGGTACGAGTCATGTCGGAGCGGTAGTCGCAATAGCCAGCGCCATAATCCATGAGAACGAAGTCGCCCTTCTCGATCACGCGGTCGCTCGGGACGGCATGCGGGTTGGCGGTATTGGGGCCGCTCGCCACGATGGAGCCAAAGGCCAGGCTGTCGGCGCCGTTGGCGAACATAAAGTTCTCGAGCTCGTTGCGAACCTGCTTCTCGGTCATGCCGGGTTTAATAAATCCGAGCATATGCTGGAAGGCGGCATCGGTGATCGACTGCGCATGGCGCATGAGCTCAATCTCCTCGGCGTCCTTGATGGCGCGCATCTTGCGAATGTCGTCATGCATCAGCGGCAGCATGCAGGCGACGGAACGATCCTCCAGGCCACGCTGAATACCCTGGTAGAAGTTGATCTGCATGTCGTCCTCGACAGCACAGACGCGGCACTTGTTGGCCGCGATCTTGCCGGCGACCCAACCGGGGATGGTGCCCTCGTCCATGTCGTAGACCCAGGGGCTGCCGGCAGGCGTGTTCTCCTCAAAGCTATTGAGGTAGCGCGAGTCGGTATGGAACAGGCACTGGTCAGCCGTAATAAACGCCGCGTGCGGGAACTCGAAGGTGTAGTCGAAGACGCCCTTCACGCCCGTGAGCCAACGAAGGTTGGCCTCGTCGCGCACCACGATGGCATCGTAGCCGCGCTCGACCATCAGGGCACGGACACGCTCGATACGACCGGCAGGACCGGCAGCAAACTCAGACATGCAGATTCCTTTCTTATTGTCCTCATAAAAGCGGGACGGGCCTCGATCGGAAGATGAAATCGAATGCGATCCGCAACCGATTGAAAACCCGCCCCTCAACATGATACGAAAGACAATGGATGTCAATAAATCTTAGATAAGTTCTTTGCGAGAAGCCAAGTAGGCGTGAGCATGGCACTCAAGAACCTCGTCCTCAACGCTCGTTAGACGAATGGCGCCGAGTGCCGCGGGCAGCGGCAACATGCTGCGGTTCGAGCGGACAAACTGCTGCCTACGGAACTCCTCGATATATGCGGCAGGATCCAAATCGAAGGCAAGCTCCTCGATACCAAAGTCCTCCAGGCAGTCATCGACCTCAAAGACGTAATCGATATCGAAGTCGCAGGCATCATGTGCTAGGCGCGCCTCAAAGCGCATGCCCTCGGACAACAGCTGGTAGGCAGGGACCTGCGACGCGGTATCGCCCAAGCAGGAGCGCAGGGTACGCTCCCCCGTCTTGCCAAAATCGAGCGCATGGCGGGCGCTCGGGTTCGTGGCCATCAGTACGTCCTTGCGGGCAGTCTGAGACCATTGAACGGCATTGACGAGCGCGACCTCCTCGCCCGCGAGAATCTCGGGAACGGTCTCGGTAAACTGATTCCAGCGGGACTTGCTACTCGAAAGCATGGTGCCAACAAGTACCGCATAGCCGAGCTTGAGGTCCTCGGGGTCCGCCTCGCGAACAAGGTCGAGGTCACACACGACCAAGCCCGGCTCGGGACGGAACGCGATAGCGGGAAGCGCATGCGCCGACGAGGCGACAAGCGGCTTCATGGTCGTCGCGACCGTGAGCATGGCGTCGAACGTCGTCGGCAGCAAGGCGCACTCGGTGCGACCGCACCACTGATTGGCACACCAGCAAACGACCGAGCAGGTCGCCGTGTCGCCGACAGCGACAACGAGATCGTCGCAGGTAATGCCGTTAGCTGACAGAGCGCCAAAGACGGTATCGGCATCGGTCAGCGTAGCACCGGCAGGTGAAACCTCGAGGACGAGCGGCGACACGGCAAAACCGGCGTCGACCAGTGCATGCTCGACAGCCTCGCCAAAACGTTCGGATGTGGCGTCGTTCCAAACCACCATCGCGCGCTTAGGCTTGCCCACAGCCGAGGCAAACATGCGCGGCAGCTCCTCGAACGCGCCCAATCCGACGCGAACATCGACACTGCGGTTTTGGAAATTGATAAGTTGACGGCGAATCATAGCAGTCCACGCTCCAAAAGCATCTCGGCACAAAGGTAGGAAACGTCCTCGAAGGACTTGTTGCGAATATCAAGGGTAATATCGGCGGCCTGGCGATACAGCGGACGGCGATGCTCAAACAGGCGCGCAGCGTGCTCGGGCGAGCGGAAATCGGGCCGGGTATCGGAGCGACGAATCTGGCGCAACGAGTCCTCAAAGTCACCTTCGAGGTACACGCATGTACCCATCTCGTGCATCAACTCAATGTTCACCGGCGTCTCGACGATACCACCCCCGCACGATACCAGCAGGCTGCGCTCGCTTTGAAGCGAACGGAGCGCCGAGGTCTCGAGCTCGCGAAAACGATCCTCGCCCTCGGTCTCAAATATCTCGGTCACCGACTTGCCGCATCGACGCACAACCAAACGATCGGTATCGATGAATCGACGCTTGAACATAGTGCCCACGTTGCGCGCAAGCGTCGACTTGCCCGCGCCCAAAAAGCCGATAAAGAAGATATGGTCGCAGCCGTGTTTGATGTGCTGAGACATGGCGAAACCTATTCCTCGCAGGGAAGGTCGCGCAGGGCCCGGCGCTCAAAGATACGGAAGATCTGCGTGTACCACAGGTCCTGGGTTGCCTGCGGCTTGACCAGAATAGTGTCAATGCCGGCAAAGTTGCCGCTCCACACGTCCGTGTAAAGCTGATCGCCGATCAGCACGGCCTCGTCGGCCGTGGCGCCCAGACGCTTAAGACCCGCCTTCAGGGCAAACGGGGCGGGCTTCATGGCGTGGCTGATGGCCTCGAGTCCCAACTCGCGCGCCGATGCCATGACCTGGTCGCGATGCCAGTTGTTGGACACCATACACAGCTTAAAGCCCTTGGCATGGGCGGCCTCGAGCCAAGCGGAAACCGCGGCGGGAACCTGCTCGGTATCACGCGGAACCAGGGTGTTGTCGCGGTCGAGCAGAATGGCTCGCTTGCCGTCGGCCCACAGGGTATCGAGGTCGATGCGATCGACCGAGGCAACATATCGTTTGGGGCTAAAAATCCTCATGATCAATTCCAAGACTGTTGATGCTCTTCGTAGGTCTTCGAGAAATACTCCTCGTCCTGCGTAATGTAGAAATACAGGTCATCGGAGTCGGTCGGCTCAAGGGTAGCCTTGAGCGCTTCGAGCGACGGAGAGCAGATGGGCGTGGGCGGCAGGCCCTCGTGCTTATAGGTGTTATACGGGCTATCGCTCTGCAGGTCGTCGGCGGTAACCTCGCCGCCGGTGACATACATCATGGTCGCATCGCTGTTGAGGTAACGCAGGCCATCGAGCTTGCCCGCCAGACGGTTATAGAAAACCGATGCCACATGCGCGCGCTGATCGGCGTTGAGGCCCTCGCGCTCGACGATCGAGGCAAGGTTAACGATGTCGTAATCGGACATCTCCACGCCATAGCGCTCCTTGATCTTGGCCTCGCAGCTGGCAAAGTCAAGCGACTTATACTCGGCGTTGAACTGATCAAGCATGGCGCGAATCACATCATCGGCAGACGGGTTCTTACCCAGCGAATAGGTCTTGGGAAACAGGAAGCCCTCGAGCGAATCGTTCGCGGCGTCTTTAAGGAAGGCATAATCATTCACATAATTGCTCGCCTTAGCCTGGTTAAGGAAGTCTTCCTTAGAAATGCTGTCGTACGCCTTGGCCACGCGGTCGGCGACCTGATCGACCGTCAGGCCCTCAGGAATCGTGAGCGCATCGGAGCCGGCGTTGGGACCTTCCATAAGCTGCTGGACGACCTTCGTGGCGTCCATAAGCGTGGTAAACGAATACTTACCCGGCTTAAGCGACATATCGGCGTTGAGCTTTTTGACCGCCGCATAATAATCCTTGGGATTATCGACGATATGGTTCTCGGAGAGAATCGAAGCGATGGTGTCACCCGAGGCACCATCGGGAATCGTGATAGTAACTTGCTGGCCAGCAGCGACTTTCGCATCCTCACCGCCAAAGAAGCCCTTGACGGCTGGCACGACAAAGAAAACGATCGCGACAAGCGCAAGCACGGCGACGACGCCGCCGATAATCATAGGCACCGGGGAGCTTTTCTTTTGGGCACCACGGCGGGCGTGCGTGTTATAGCTCGAGCGCGTGGCCGGAGCAACACCGTGCGAGCCATGAGCGTGATGTGCGTGGGAGCGCGATTGCCGGGACTGCCCCTGCGTGCGCTGGGCAGGAGCCTGCTGCTTAAAACGAGCGCCGCCAGCAGGCTGCGCGGGACGAGCGGCGGGCTGTTGAGCAGCACGCTGAGCAGGCTGAGCCGAACGCTGCGTCGGCTGCGCCGGGCGCTGGCCAGGCTGAGCAGGGCGCGGCACGGGCTTCCGTGAATGATTCTGCTGGCGCGGATCGGAAGCGCTAGGCATGCTGAACCTCCTCGTTTTTACGATCGAGCCATGTCTGCAAGAACAGGCTGGCGGCGATCATGTCAATCTTGCCCCTCATCTGCTTTTCGTTGAGCCCCTGCTCTCGCAGGATTCGTTTGGCCTCCTGCGAGGACAGACGCTCGTCCTCAAACTCCAGCGGAAGTTCGAGTTCGTCGGCAATCTTTTGGGCCACGGCGGCGACGCGCTCGGCCTGGGGGCCGGGCTCACCGGCCATGGTCAAGGGACGTCCGCTTACCAGGATATCGGGCTCATAGTCCTCGACCAGGTAGCGAAACGTCTTTGCCATACCAGTGACCTCGGCAGCCGGAAGCACCTTGACAGGCATCGCCATCTTGCCATCACGGCTCGAGACGGCAATGCCAATCCTGGTCTCCCCTATGTCCAGTGCGAGCGCGACCACAGCGACTACTTAGGTTCTTAGGCGCCGAGCGCGGTCTTTGCGGCTGCGAGGGCATCGGCGATACCGGCGGCGTTCTTGCCACCGGCCTGGGCCATGTTGGGACGACCGCCACCGCGACCGTCGACCAGGCCCGCGATCTGCTTGATCACGTTGCCGGCGTGGAAACCGGCCTTCACGGCGTCATCGGAGCCGGCAGCGAGCAGGGCCGGGGTGCCTTTCTCGGTCACGCTGGCAACAACGCAGGCGACGGGGCCGGCGAACTTCTGGTGCACGGTGTCCCAAACGTTGCGCAGGTCGGCAGCCTCAAGGCCCTGGAGCTCAGCGACAACGAGCTTGTAGCCATTCAGCTCGACAGCACCGTCGATGGCGCTGGAAATCGCATCGGAGGAGCCACCGGTCAGAGCCTTCTTGAGCTTACCGGCGGTCTCACGCAGCTCGGCCTGCAGGTTCTCCACGCGGGCGGGAACCTCGTCGACACGGCACTTGAGCGCAGCAGCGGCGGCGTCAACGAGCGCCAGGCGGTCGGCCATATAGTCGAGCGCACCCTTGGAGGTCACGGCCTCGATACGGCGGACATTCGAGCCCGTGGAGGACTCGGAGATAATCTTGAACAGACCGATCTCGGCGGTGTTGGCGGCATGCGTACCACCGCAGAGCTCGCGGGAGAACGGCTGATCCTCGGCGCCCACGGAGACGACACGGACGACGTCGCCGTACTTCTCGCCAAAGAGGGCGACAGCGCCGGCAGCCTTGGCCTCGTCGACACCCATGACGCGGGTCACGACCGGCTTGGAAGCGAAGATCTGCTGGTTGACCAGGTCCTCGACGGCCTTGAGCTGCTCGGAGGACAGAGCCTCGAAGTGGGTGAAGTCAAAGCGCAGGTGCTCGGGCGTAACCAGCGAGCCGGCCTGGGAGACATGCTCGCCAAGGACCTGCTTAAGCGCAGCGTCGAGCAGGTGGGTGGCGGTGTGGTTGCGGCGCAGGAAACCACGGCGCTCGGCGTCGAGCGCGGCGGTCACGGTAGCACCGACGGTCAGCGTGCCCTCGGCAACGTGCGCGACATGGGCATACAGGCCGTTGTGGTTCTTTGTGTCGGCAACAGTCAGCGCAACGCCCTCGGCGGAAAGCTTGCCGGCGTCGCCCTGCTGGCCACCCATCTCGGCGTAGAACGGGGTGCGGTCGAGCACGACCTCGACGTCCTCGCCGGCGGCAGCGGACTCGACGGACTCGCCGTTGCGAACGATGGCGACAACCTTGGCGCCCTCGATGACGTCGTTGTCATAGCCGTCGAACTCGGTAGCAGCGACCTTGTCGGAAAGCTCGACCCACACGTCGTTGAAGCTGCCCCAAGCGTCGCCCTTGGCGTTGGCGCGGGCGCGGGCCTTCTGATCCTCCATGCAGGCGGTGAAGCCGTCCATATCGACGTCGTGACCGGCGGTGCCGGCGATCTCGACAGTCAGGTCGATGGGGAAACCAAAGGTATCGTGCAGCTTAAAGGCAACGTCGCCCGGAAGCACGGCGCCGCCAGCGAGCGCGGCCAGGGCCTCGTCCAGGTAAACGCGGCCGTTGTCGAGCGTCGTGGAGAAACGCTCCTCCTCGGAGGCGACGATGCCCTTAACGAGCGCGACGTTCTTGAGCAGCTCGGGATAGGCCTCGCCCATCTGAGCGTTGACCTCGTCGATAAACTTGGTCAGGAAGGCGCCCTCGATGCCCAGCAGACGACCGTGGAACACGGCACGGCGGAGCAGACGGCGAAGGACGTACTCGCGGCCCTCGTTACCGGGAAGGATGCCGTCCGAGATCATAAAGTCGACGGCACGGGAGTGATCGGCGATGATGCGCAGGGAGCGGCTGGCGCCGGAGTAATCGTCGGCGTCATAGGTCTTGCCACTGATCTCCTCACCGAGCTTGATGAGGTGCTGCATCAGATCGCCGTCGTAGTTAGCGGTTTTGTGCTGCATGATAGCGGCCATGCGCTCCAGACCCATGCCCGTATCGAGGTTGCGGTGCGGCAGCTCCGGCATGGAGCCGTCCTCTTGACGATCGTACTGGGTAAACACGAGGTTCCAGAACTCAAGGAAGCGGTCGCAATCGCAGCCGGGCTTGCAGTCAGGGCTGCCGCAACCGACCTCCTCGCCCATGTCAAAGTAGATCTCGGAGCACGGACCGCAGGGACCGGTGGGGCCAGCGGCCCAGAAGTTGTCGTCCTCGCCCAGGCGGGAGATGTGGTCCTCGGCAACGCCCAGAGAACGCCACACGTCGTGGGTCTCGTCGTCCTCGGTAAAGACGGTAAAGTACAGGCGGTCGAGCGGCAGCTTGAACTCCTTGGTGATGAGCTCAAAGGCCCAAGCGCAAGCCTGCTCCTTGGAGACGCCGCCAAAGGAGAAATCGCCAAGCATCTCGAAGAACGACAGGTGACGGCCGTCCTCGCCGATGCAATCGATGTCATTGGTGCGGACGCACTTCTGGCAGGAGATCGCGCCGATCTCCTTCATGGTCTTCTTGCCCTGGTAGTACTCCTTAAACTGGTTCATGCCAGCGTTGGCAAGCAGCAGCGAAGGATCGTCGGGGACGAGGGAAGAAGAAGGATAGAGCTTAAGACCGCGCTCCTCAAAGAAGTTGAGGAACTTAGAGCGGATCTCGGCCGTAGTCATTGACGGGTAGTCAGCACTCATAGAGGGAATCTCCTCGGTTTCACATCGAAACAGTTCAAACGTAACGATATTACCATCCCACCGCGCCTGTGCAAAAAAGAGGGCCGCCAAACAGCGACCCTCCAGCGAAAGTGCATGTTATTTAGGACTAAGCAATCATTAAAAAAATGGTTTTAGTAAAATACCAATAAGAATCATACGGAAGGAGCGACCGATGAATACCAAACGATTTATCCTGAATGCACTTCTGGTTGTAGCGCTTTTAGCGCTCTTGGCCTTCTCCCACTGGTATGCAAACCAACCAGCATTTGGCTACGTATTATATGCAGTAACGTCCGGCGATAAGGCTTATTGCCCTCTACGCGCAATTGACGTTCTCTATTTCTATGTAGCTGGCCCCTTATCAATCGCTTTACTCGTGTTTCTTGTCTTTTACAACATCAAGAAACGCTAACAGGGCCTATTTGGAATCCGAATCGTCCATGGAGCCGTCGATGCCGGTTTTGGTGTCGTCGTCCGTATTGGAATCGTCATCCTTGGCGAAGGGGTTCTTGAAAAAGCCTGTCGCGTCGGGCTGAAGACCCGAGAGCTTGATCCAGGGATTATCGAGCTCGGGCTTGGGCATGGCCTGGGCCTCCGGCGCGGTCTCGTTACCGATGAGCTCAGACTCGTAAATAAACGTATCGTCCCCAAGCGCGTCGTAGGCGGCGACCGGGTTGCCCTCGGCATCACGATACGGCGTGCCCTTAAACACGGCGCCGTCGTATGCCACGAGCTGACGACCGGTCTCGTTCTCAAAGTAATAGACGAAGATGCCCTTGAGGGCCGCGCACAGCGGAATGGCGATGACCATGCCGATGGGACCCATGAGTGCCGAACCGATAACGAGGGCCGTCAGGCTCATGATGGGATGCACCTGCACCGAGCTCTGCATGACCTTAGGCGAAATGACATTATCGGTGACGTTTTGGGCCACCATGGTCACGACAAGCGTCCACAACGCCAACATGGGGCTGAACATAAAGCCGAGCACCGTGGCGATCGCCGCGCTCACCCAGGGACCGACAACCGGAACCAAGTGCATAATGCCGGTGAAGATGGCCATGAGCGCTGCGTATGGATGGCCAATGAGCGTAAAGCCGATAAAGGCGAGGATGCCACCGCAGATGGACGTCACGACCATGCCGCGCATATAACCGCCGACCGAGCGTGAAAGGATGGCGACCATAAAGCGGTACGAGGTCTCCTTTTCCTGTCCGATAATGGTGCAGACCTCGTGGTGCATGCGGGGGTAATCGCAGGCTAGCCAGTAGGCAAGCACCAGACCAAGGAAGATCACGAACAGCTGCGAGGCCGTGTTGGTAATGAGCGGGAATACACCGCGACCGAGCTCGGCAGCGATTTGCGAGACGTACTTGGACGCTACGGTAACCAGCGAAGAAAGGTTATCGTCCAGATACTCCTTGAGCGGCGTGTTGTTGAGCGTCTTGGCATGCGAGATCATCTCGTTGAGGTCGCCGCCAGCAACACGAAGCTGCTCGGGCAGGCGGCTCAGGACTTCCATGATCTGGCCAAACAGAATCGGTGACAGAACGCAAACGACACCGACGAGCACGGCAACGACCACGATGAGCGCGATGAGTGAACCGATGCCGCGATTCACGCCATGGTGCTCGAGCCAGTTGGTAATCGGCGACATCACAAAAGCGATGATGGAGCCGACGGCCAGAAACTCGATAACCGGTGCCAGGATACCCATGAGGTTGAAGATGACGGCAGCAATCACAATGCAACCGACAACGGCCCAGATGCGCAGGGTCAGAATGCGGGTATCACGCAGCGTGCGGTCGGTTTGTTGGGGGTGCTCACTCATGAACGAATCATCACTCCGTCGGGGTCGATCTTGTCCTGAATCTTCTTAAGCGTGCGGCGCAGCAGACGCGAGACCTGCACCTGCGAGATGCCCAGCTTCTTGGCAATCTCGATCTGAGTCATGCCCTTTACGAAGCGCAGCTCGATGACCTCGCGCTCGCGCGGCGAGAAATCGCGGATGGCTTCCTCGATTACCAGGCGGTCATCGGTAAAGTCGAGCTCGTTGTCGTCGTCGGCGTAGCGATCGAGAATCGAAGGCGCATCATCGGAATCGGACGCACCGGGGGCCTCGATGGGCACCGAGGTGTAGGCCGAAGACGATTCCATGGCTTCGAGCACCTCGTCGACGGTCACGCCCAGGTAATCGGCGATTTCCTCAACCTTGGGCGAACGCTGAAGCTCGTTGGTGAGCTTGTCGGTGGCCTGGTTAACCTTGGCAGAGAGCTCCTGCAGACGACGCGGCACGCGCACACTCCAGCCCTTGTCGCGGAAGTGGCGCTTAATCTCGCCCAGGATGGTGGGCGTGGCAAACGTCGTGAACTCAAGTCCGCGTTCAGGGTCAAAGCGGTCGATAGCCTTGAGCAAGCCCAGATAGCCGACCTGCAAAAGGTCATCGAGCGGCTCGCCGCGGTTCTTAAATTTGTTGGCAAGAAACCTTACCAGGTTCATATGGGACATGACGAGCTGCTCGCGAGCATCCGGATCACCGGTCTCCTTATAACGACGAAACAGCTCGCGGGTTTTCTCCTTGTCCCAAGCGGTCTTGCCGCTCCGGGAACGTTCGGTCATATTAGATATCCGCCTTGAGGTCGAGGGAAAGCGT
>CAKTUC010000028.1 GCA_934617135.1 uncultured Collinsella sp.
CAGATGGCGCTTTCGATCGCCACGCGCGGCTACGTGCTCGAGACCGGCAAGATCACCATGACCGGCACCGGCCAAGAACTCCTGCATGACGACAACGTGCGCAAAGCCTATCTTGGTGGTTAATCCATGCAACAAAGGGGGCGCTGACTATCCCGGTCAGCGCCCCTTTTTAAGTTGCGGTGAAATAGGGACTAAATGAAGGCTCCAGAGGCCAAAACAGTCCCTATTCCACCGCAACTTCATGGGAGCGTGCGACATGCCCGTCCCAAATTAGCAACTCTAAGAACGTCTCCAACGGCTACTCTTTGCCTCAAAATAGGCCCCGTTCTGGAATGTGCCGGAACGGGGCCTTGGTGGTTGAGGTCTATCGAGTTTTGTTCGTTAGTCTACCTTTTGTCCGCACGTGGGGCAGAACTGGGCTTCGGGCACGAGTGGGGTTCCGCAGTGACGGCAGAAGCGGGCGGGCTCGGCCGGAGCTGCCGGTGCCGTCGGCATCGCAGGTGCTGCGGGTGGAACGGCGTTCTGCTGGGCGCGCTTCTGACGACGGCGCTGCTTGCGCTGGGGCTTGGGTGCTGTGGTTGCCATACCGTCTGCGGCATTCGCACGCTTCTTGCGGATGCAAAGGATAACGATCGCGCCACCGATGATGAGGACGATCGCCACGCCACCGCCAATAACAAACGGCAGGTGAGTCTGGACAAAGTAGAGTACATCTTCGGGCACCGAATGGGGGATGTTCGACTTGTAGATGTTCACGTGAAGTGTTGAAGAATCATCTTCGTCGTAATAATCAGTCCAAATCTCGCGATCGCCATTCATGAAAGTAGAGCTGCAGCAATGAGAATCAAACTCGCTCTTGGCCCCGGTTTTTGCATCGACTAGGCATGCCGAAGACTTGTCATCGTCTGAGTACGTCCCAAGCAAGATGCCGCCATCATGCGAGATGCCGCCGAGATATCCATCGCCGAAGGGAAAAGCGATCGAGCTAATTATCTCGTCACTATTTAAATCGTAAACGCTAAGATTCGCATCCTCTTCATTGAGATAGTAATAGCCGTCATCCTCATCAAAAAGATCATTCGATCCTTTCTTTGTATAGAGGGCATAAAACTCCGCTGAAGGGTTTGAATAAAGCCATTCAGGAGCGTGGTCATCATCGTTGAAAACAACGCTCATATTTCCATCGCGGTCCGCTTTTATTAATGCGGTGTCGCTCTGAAGATAAATATCGTCCGAGTAAGAGCTGGTGACGATATGGTCGATGTCCGAAGACCTATCATCTTTTTTCACGTTAACCGTTTTCAATTCCGTTGACCCTGTATCGCAATTGAAAACCCTAAGAGAAACAACGCCTTTCTCAGTATCGTATGGCAAGAAATAGAGACGGCTCATATCGTCTGAATAGTAGAAATAAGAGTCATCTTTATCAGATTGATATGTTTGAATTAGCTTGTCAGACTTAAGGTCATAGATTTCGATTTTTTTAAGCTCAGATTCATAGTCATAGTGCTCGACGGCTGCTCTTTTACCGTCATCGGAGACGGCTGCTCTTTTACCGTCATCGGAGACAGTTACTCCGGTGTAGGCATATTTCGCCGAATTGATGGGATGGACTGTTTGGGTTTGGTTTTCAGGAGAGAATACGACCACATTGCTTCCGTCAATCCAATAGAGTTGATCGATGCCCGTGCGGTATGCGGAATCAAGACTTTTATCTGGGATAGCAATGGGGCTTGAACTGCCGTCATTGAAATTGATGAGAGTAATCCTCTTTAAGTTGGAATCATCATCGTAATCGTACAGATAGCCGAACATTGAATCGCCGCTCTTACCGATGTGAGAATAGGCGCCACTGGTCTTAAAGCTATATGACTTCTCAAGCTCAGGCGTCGGTACGCTGCCGCCGGCTAATGCTGCAGGAGGGGCTGCGAGTGGAGACAGGGCTGCGATTAGGCCGATGGCGACTGCTGCGACCCTTCCACTCTTTTGGATGCTCTTAAACATGGCAATCCTTTCCTCTGAATATGAATGTCGATACTGCCATGGTTAATCGGGATTCGAAAATCTTGTTGCGCAACATTCATCATCGGCAACATTTTTCGGCCAGCCGCGCCGTCCCCAGGGAATCATTCTAAGTTGCGGTGAAATAGGGACTGAATACGGGCTCCAGAGGCCAAAACAGTCCCTATTCCACCGCAACTTCATGGGGATGTGTGACAATGCCCGTCGGAAAACGTCTGTCGCCTTTGGGGGTCTATCTATGCTGTACGAGTTTTGTGCTGAGAACTTTGAGCGGGTGCCGGCGGCCATCGAGGCTGGTGCGGGGCGCATTGAGCTGTGCGACAACCTCGCCGTCGGTGGTACTACGCCTTCTGCCGGCGTCATCAGCGCTGCGGTCAACTATGCTCACGAACATGACGCGCGAGTGATGTGCATGGTTCGCCCGCGTGGTGGCGACTTTCACTACAACCAGGACGAGCTGCGCATGATGGAGATGGACCTGGGCCTTGCCGTGAGTGCCGGCGTTGACGGCCTGGTCTTTGGATGCTGCAAGCCCTGTGCCGGCGGCTGGGCGCTCGACGAACTCACGCTCGGCGCCCTCGTGATGGCTGCGGGTTGCGCGACCGAGGAGTGCAAGCGCGAGTCCCTTGACATCACCTTTCACATGGCATTTGACCAGCTCTCGCCCGAGGCTCAGCTCGATGCGATTGATACACTTGCCGACTGCGGCGTTACGCGCATTCTGACGCACGGTGGTGCTTCTGGCACGCCGATCGAGGACAACCTGGAGCGCCTGTCACGTCTTATCGAGTATGCGGGTGATCGCCTGACCATCCTCCCCGGCGGCGGCATCACCATGGCCAATCGCGATGTGGTCGCGACGGCGCTGGGCGCAACCGAGCTCCATGGCACCAAGATCGTGCCGCTGGAGGTATAGCCTGTGGCACTGGTATTTGACGTTCAGCAGGCGAGCGGTAAGCCCGACGACAACCGTCGCCCCGGTACCGCGTGCCCCTTTTGCGACACGCAAGGACTCGCCAATATCATTCGGCGCGACGGTGACTGCATCTGGCTCGAGAACAAGTTCAAAACCCTGCGTGCTACCCGTCAGACCGTATTGATTGAGTCGGCCAATCACGACGCCGACCTGGTGGCCTATGAGCCGGATGAGCTGCATCATGTAATGCGGTTTGCCCTGGGCTGCTGGCAGCAGATGATCGATTCTCAGCAGTACAGCAGCGTGCTCATGTACAAGAACAAGGGCCCGCTTTCGGGCGGCAGCTTGGTGCACCCGCACATGCAGATTGTGGGCTTGGAGCAAGAGGACGGCTACGCGGCGCTGACTTCCGCCAACTTCGAAGGCATTGATGTCTGGCAGCGGGGAAGGGTCTCGGTCAATATCTCGACCGAGCCGATCATGGGCTTCTTTGAAGTCAATATCTCGGCCCCACAGGGAATCGCCGCCAGCGACGACGCGCACGATCAAGCCGAGGTCGATCTATTTGCCGATGCGATTCAGATTGCCCTGCGCTATATCCTGCACGAGCACCACGGCGGTCGCGCGGAGTCGTACAACTTGTTCTTCTACCACATGGGCGGCCGAACTATCGCCAAGGCGCTTCCGCGTTGGGTGGTATCGCCCTACTTTGTGGGCTATCGTCTGGCCCAGGTCAATGCCGAGACCACGCTCGATATCGACGCGGAGCGCCTGCGCACGCATCTGGAAGCGCTCGCGTAGCAAAGCGAGCGTCCGCGCGATGCGGATGGCCTAGCGTGCCATTGCGTCGCGGCCGGCCTCGACGCGTTTGCGCTGGGTAGCGCGCTCCTCGCCAGTCAGGCGCTCAAAGAGATGCCCGATAAGCGAGGCCAACACCTGCTGAAATAGCGTGCCGCACATGACAGGGAATACCACTTCGCCCGGAAAATACTGTGTGGCGATGACGGCACCCGAAGAGATATTGCGCATACCGCAGGTAAAGCACATGGTGGTCGTCTCGCTATACGGCAGGTGCAGCGCGCGGGCGACCAAGATGCCGATGACAAAACCGCTGATGGCAAACACCAGAATAAAGAGGGTGACTTCCAGGCGCTCGGCGTTCATATGCAGCACGTACTCGCTCATGGCGGTGGAGTTTGACGCGATGACGCCCATCATCATGAACTTGCAGGCGGGCGAGAGCGCGGGGGAGAGCTTCTCGTGCCCCCAGCCGCGCGTGAACTCATTGATCACAATGCCGAGCACGGCGGGGATGGCAATCATAAAGGCCATGTTCTGCATCATGCTCGGTACGTCGATCGAGACGGTGGCGCCCAGCAGGAGCTTAAGCGTGAGCGGAATCGTGACGGGCGAGATGACCGAAGACGTCAGGATAATGGTGAGCGCAAGCGGGCCGTTGCCGCCGAACATGCTGATCCACATAAAGGCGGTGACGGCCACGGGCACGCTGTATTCGAGCACGATGCCGCAGACAAGGTTGGGGTTGGAACCAAAGAACAGTGAGCCCATGGCATAGGCCGCGATGGGAATAAGCACCGCCGAGACCAGCAACGCCAAGATCAGGTGCAACGGACGGTGGAACACCTCGGCTACCTGGTGAAAGGTGTTGCTGAGCGCACCTTGAAACGTCATAAAGGCAAACAGGGTGGGAACGATGGGCTTGAGCACGCCGATCTGCTGGGGAAAGAGCACGCCGAGCGCCACGCAAAACGGGACGATGATCTGCATGTGCCCCGCGAGGAATTTTCCCAGTCCAACCCATTGCTTCATATGTCCTTGTGACTCCCTTTGCTCGCGAATCCGTTTGAATGGATATGCTAGACGCTCGCATGCGTCCGTGCGGCAGAAACGCCTAATTATTTCGAGGGCATTACCGTTATCGTTTGCCGAAACCGCGGCGCACCGCGACGTTTTGCGTCCGCACTGCACGGTATAATAAATGCGTTCAACAGATCTGCCTGCCGAAGCGGGCATACACAGAGGACTCATTGCTATGAACCGTGAGAGGTATCGCGGCGACCTGCCCCTATCGGGGGTGGGCGCCTATGTCATCGCTTAAGACGACGCATCGCTGGGCGGTCGCTCAGCAAAATCCCGAGCTCGAAAAGGAGCTTTCGGCCGGCCTGGGCATACCCGGGCTGGTGGCGCGCATTATGGTTGCGCATGGCATTGGCTCCATCGAGGAGGGCCAGCTGTTTTTGACGCCTTCGCTCGATCGCGACTGGGCGGACCCGCTCATTATCCCGGGTATGTCGGTCGTTGCCGACCGCATCGAGCACGCCATTCGCAACCACGAGCGCATCGCCGTCTTTGGCGATTTTGACGTTGACGGCATTACGTCGACCTGTCTGTTGACCGAGGCACTGCGTACATTTGGCGCCGATGTCACGCCGTTTATTCCACACCGCTTTGACGAGGGCTACGGCCTGTCACGTGCGGCGCTCGACCGCGTGAATGAGCTCGCTCAGCCCAACCTGATCGTGACCGTCGATAACGGTATCGCTGCCAAGGAAGAGGTCTCCTATCTCGAGAACCTGGGGATCGATCTGGTGGTTACGGACCATCATGAGCCGTCCGACCAGGTGCCGCAGGGCGTTCCCCTGACCGATCCCAAGCTCGAGGACAAGGGTCCTTCGCGCGAGCTTGCCGGTGCCGGCGTGGCGCTCAAGCTGGTGCAGGTCCTGGGCGAGCGTTTGGGTAAGCCGTCGTATTGGCGTTCACTGATTGAGGTCGCGGCGCTGGGTACCGTGTCCGACATGATGCCGCTCACGCCCGAGAACCGCGCGCTGGTTGCCGAGGGCATCCAGCAGATGCGTGTGACGTCCCGCCCTGGCTATATCGCGCTTGCCGCGCTCGCCAAGGCTGACCTTTCGAGCATTACCGCCGACGGCCTGTCGTTCTCGCTCATTCCCCGCTTAAACGCTGCCGGCCGCATGGCCGATCCCAAGCTGGCGCTCGACCTGCTGCTTGCTCGCGATCCCATCGAAGCAAGCGCGCTGGCGGCTGAGCTCGAGGAAATCAACCGCCAGCGCCGCGAGATCGAGGCGGAGCTCACGCGCGATGCCATGGCAAAGGTCGAGGAGACCTATGACGGCGGACGTGCGATCGTCGTGGGCGGCGAGGGCTGGCACGAGGGTGTCAAGGGTATCGTGGCGAGCCGCCTGACCAACCGTTATCACGTGCCGGCGCTGCTCTTCTCGATCGAGGACGGCATTGCCCGCGGCTCGGGCCGCTCGGTGGGCAAGGTCAACCTGTTCGACGCCGTCGAGCGCTGCTCCGATTTGCTGATTCGTCGCGGCGGGCATGCCGGTGCGGTGGGCGTGACCATCGAGGCATCCAAGCTCGACGAGTTCCGCCGCCGCCTTTCCGCCGTGCTATCGGAGCTTCCTGCCGAGGACTTTGAGGACACCGACGAGGTCGCCGCCACGGTCGACCTTTCCGAGCTGAATATCGAGACCATCGAGCAGATCTCCCGTCTTGAGCCGTTTGGTCAGGGTAACAAGGTGCCGCTGCTGGCTGCCGAGGGCGTGACGATGTGCGATCGCGCCGTGGTGGGCAAGACGGGCGAGCACATGCGCTTCGTGGCGACGGATGGCGCCGCGAGTGTGCCGGCCATTATGTTCCGCGTGCCGCAAATCGATAAGCTCATCAATTGCGATAGCGCCGTCGATTTGGTGTTCGAGGCCGTGGCCGAGCATTGGCAGGGGCGTGTGAAGCCCAAGCTCATGATTAAGGATGTCCTGGTCCGCGATACCACAGCACCCAACGTTGACGATCCGGCATGCGAACTTCGCCGTGGCGTGCAGCCTGCAGATTCCGGCCTGCGCTTGGAGTCGCGTAAGCGCGAGACGCTCGCCCAGCTTTCCTATACCGAGCTCACGCGCTCGCTTATCCATAGCTTTATCGGCTCGAACCAGCCGCACCGCGCGCAGGCCGAGGCGCTCGAAGCCTTGGCCGATCATCAGAGTGTCTTGGCCGTTATGGGAACGGGCCGTGGCAAGTCGCTCATCTTCCATGTGCACGCCGCGCGCGAGGCGGTCCTTCGCGGGCGTGCGAGCATCTTTGTCTATCCGCTGCGCGCGCTCGTCGCCGACCAGGCCTATCACCTCTCGTCGACGATGGCCGCGCTCGGTATTGGCGTGGGCGTGCTGACCGGCGAGACCGTGGAGGCGGCGCGCGATGACGTGTTCGCCGGCTTGGCTTCGGGTCGCACCGGCATCGTGCTCACGACGCCCGAATTCCTGTCTATTCACCGCGACCGCTTTGCGCGCTCGGGGCGCATCGGCTTTGTCGTTATCGATGAGGCGCACCACGCCGGCCTTGCCAAGGGCGGCGACCGCAGCGCGTACCTCGATATGCCCGATATTCTCAAGGCCCTGGGCGATCCGGTCGTTATGGCGGCGACGGCAACCGCGACAGCTCCGGTCGTGGCCGAGCTCGCACGCGTGCTGCCGATTACCCGCACGGTGGTCGACGAGACGGTGCGTGAGAATTTGCAGCTCGAGGACGATCGCGATCTTGCGAGTCGCGAGAACCGCTTGGTGTCGATCGTGGCGACGGGGGAGAAGACCGTCATCTACGTCAACTCGCGCGACCAGTCCGTGGCGCTTGCCAAGACGCTGCGCAAGCGCGTGCCCGATTGCGCGACCCGCATCGCGTTCTATAACGCCGGGCTTGCGCGCTCCGATCGTCGCCGCGTGGAGGAAGCATTCCGAGACGGAAGCCTTAGCTGTATCGTTTCGACCTCTGCCTTTGGCGAGGGCGTCAACCTGCCCGATATCCGCCATGTCGTGCTGTACCACATGCCGTTTGGCGCTATTGAGTTCAACCAGATGAGCGGCCGCGCCGGTCGCGACGGGCAGCCCGCCGTGATTCACCTGCTCTATTCGTCGCGCGATGCCCGTATCAATGAGCGCCTGCTCGACTGCTATGCGCCCGAGCGCGACGAGCTTGTCACGCTCTACCGCGCGCTGCAGACTATGTGGCGCTCCAACCGCGGCAAGACCGGGGACGACTCGTTTAGTGCGAGCGATATCGACATCGCGCAGATGTGCCTTGCCATCGATGCTCGCACGCCGGTTGACGAGCGCTCGGTGGAAAGTGGCCTGGGAATCTTCGAAGAGCTTGGTTTCTGCCGCGTTTCGGGGTTTGACGACACACGCCGCATCGCGATGGCCGAAAACCCCGGCCGCGTGCAATTGAGCAGGTCAATCCGCTATTTGGAGGGCTTGCGCTCGCGCATGGAGTTCTCGGCTTTCCGGAGCTGGGCACTCGATTCGTGCGCTTCTGATATGCTAGCCAAAGTTAACCGCCCGATCGTACCGCGGGCCTAGGGGAAGGGGACCTCGATGGATGCCGCAGCCCGTACCGCCCATGATTCCACCCTCCAGCCGTTCTCGGAGATGGAGCACTATAAGCATGCCGATGAGCTGCCACCCGAGATTATGGCGGACAGTTACGACAAGCTGGAGCGCCTGTGCCTCAAATATATGAATGAGGACGATTTCTCTAAGGTGGAACAGGCCTACTGCTTTGCCGCCGAGAAGCACTGCAACCAAAAACGCCGCTCGGGTGAGATGTACATCAACCATCCCGTTGAGGTGGCCATCATCTTGGCCGACCTCAAGATGGACTGCGATGTGGTGTGCGCCGCGCTGCTGCACGATACCGTCGAGGATACCGAGACCTCGCTTGCCGATGTTTCGGGCTTGTTCGGCGATACGGTGGCCGAGCTTGTCGACGGCGTGACCAAGCTCACCAACATCGAAGTCGATAGCATGGACGAGAAACAGGCGCTTACGCTGCGCAAGATGTTCCTCGCCATGTCCAAGGACATCCGTGTCATCATCGTCAAACTTGCCGACCGCCTGCACAACATGCGTACACTGGCTGCCCTTCGCGAGGACCGTCGCCTGTTTAAGGCGCGCGAGACCATGGACGTGTATGCGCCCCTGGCCGACCGTCTGGGCATGAGTTCCATTAAGTGGGAGCTCGAGGACCTGTCCTTCTTCTATCTGGAGCCCGACGCCTATCAGCGCATCGCGCGCATGGTGGCGGAGTCACGCGAGGTTCGCGAGCGCTACCTTGCCGAGACCATCAAGACGCTCACTGACGAACTCAACCGCATTGGCCTGGAGGACTTCCAAATCAACGGTCGTTCCAAGCACTATTGGTCCATCTACCAAAAGATGAAGCGCAAGGGCAAGGAGTTCTCCGAGATCTACGACCTGGTGGCGCTGCGCGTCATTACCCATTCGGTACGCGATTGCTACTCCACGCTCGGCGCGGTGCACACGCTGTGGCACCCCATGCCCGGCCGCTTTAAAGACTATATCGCCATGCCCAAGGTCAATAACTACCAGTCGCTCCATACGACGGTTATCGGCCCTACGGCCCGCCCTCTCGAGATTCAGATTCGTACCTACGAGATGCACGAGCAGGCCGAATACGGCATTGCCGCTCACTGGCTGTATAAGAAGTCGGGCGGATCGTCTGCCTCCAAGACCAATGACGCCCAACGCCTGGACGACCAGATTAACTGGCTCAAGCATTCACTCGATTGGGCGGCGTCCGACGAGATCACCGACGCCAAGGAGTACCTGCATTCGCTGAAAGTCGACCTATTCGACCAGGAGATCTTTGTCTTTACGCCCAAGGGCGAGGTCATGGCGCTTCGTGCCGGCTCCACCCCGCTCGACTTTGCCTATGCTGTCCACACCGAGGTCGGCAACCACTGCGTCGGTGCCAAGATCAACGGTGCGGTGGCGCCGCTCACGCATGAGATAAAGACGGGTGACCGCGTCGAGATCCTGACCAACAAGAGCTCAAAGCCGTCGCGCGACTGGCTCAAGATTGTCAAGACGCCTTCGGCCAAGTCCAAGATCCGTCGCTACTTTGCCGCGGCGACCAAGGACGACGATGCCGCTGCCGGTCGCGATATGCTGGCTAAGGACCTGCGCAAGCGCGGGTACGGCATCTCTACGCCGCGCTCCACGCGCGCACTTAACGCAGTGGCAGGGCAGCTGAACTTCAAGCAGCTCGAGGACCTGTTTGCCGCCGTGGGCGCCGGCAAGGTTGCCCCGCGCGCCGTGGGTAACAAGGTCGAGCAGATTTTGGACCCCAAGCCCGAGGAGCAGCTCACCAAGGCTGAGGCTATCGCCGAGGTCGTGAAGCAGCCCGCTCGCGGTTCCAATCGCAAGCCGCAGAAGCGCGGCAAGAGCGCCAGCAACGGCATCATCGTCAAGGGCGAGAGCAACAGCGGTCTGTTGGTCCGTCTGGCGCATTGCTGTAACCCCGTGACGGGCGACGACATCGTCGGCTTCATCACGCGCGGCCGTGGTGTCTCGGTGCACCGTGCCAACTGCCCCAACGTCAAGGGCCTTATGGAGCATCCCGAGCGCATGATCGATGTGGAGTGGGACGGCGCCGCCGACACGCTCTTCCAGGTCGAGATCGTGGTCGAGTGCCTTGACCGCATGGGCCTGCTCAAGGACGTCACCATCGCCATCGGCGATGCGGGCGGCAACATCCTTTCGGCTGCCACGTCGACCAACCGTGAGGGCATCGCGACGCTGCGCTTTATGGTCGAGATTTCGGATGCGAGCGGTCTGGATCCGCTGCTGGCTTCCATCAGCAGCGTCGACTCGGTCTACGACGCTCGCCGTCTTATGCCCGGCGAGGGTGGGGCTCAGCTTAAGCGCCGCGTTTAGTCGCGACGAACGTGCCACATTATCGATATTCGCTACACTCGAGGCATCGTTTGATGCCTCGAGTTCTATAGAGAGGAGAGGGGCATGAGTGCTGTGTCCTTGGATTTAACTCCTAAGGGATCGGTCGAGATCGAGACGCTCGTAAACGGTCCCATTCAGACCAACAGTTACGCCGTGATTTCGAATGGCGAGTGTCTAATCGTCGATCCTGCCTGGGAAGGCGAACGCCTGGTGGAACATATTCGCACCGCGCATCCCGAGGTGCGCGTGCTCGGCGCTGTTTGCACGCACGGTCATGCCGACCATGTTGGCGGTGTTGCTGGAGTGCGTGTCGCCGTCGGCGAAGGCTTCCTGTATGAGCTATGCGCCAAGGACGTAGCGGTGCCGCATGCGAATATCGAGGAACAGCGTGCTATGTGGGGCATCGAGACACCCGATCCGGGTGAGCCGACGCGCCTGCTCGCCGAGGGCGATACGATTGGGGTGGGCGACATCTGTCTGCAGGTGATCGAGACGCCGGGGCATACGCCGGGCGGCATCGTCCTGTTCGCCGCGACCGAGCAGGGAAACATCGCCTTCGTGGGCGACACGCTTTTCCCGGGCAGTCATGGTCGTACCGATCTATCCGGCGGTGACGAGGCGGCGATTATGCGCTCGTTGTCCAAACTTGCCAAGATTCTTCCGCCCGATACCGTTTGCTTGACGGGGCATGGCGATTCGACCACCGTCGCGCGTGAGCTCATGCAGAATCCGTTCATGCGGATGTAGCTTAGAGACCGTCTTTCGAATCACGAAGAACGTTCAATCGTCAAGTAATTTTCCCCAACGGGTCGATTCTGTGGGGCAAACGGTCAAAATTTGTCCAATCGGATGATATTCGTGAACAAACGAACGTTTATGCTGCGGTATGCCGTGGTAAAATCACAGGCGTTATCGGAGCAACCTTACAGGAGGTTTCTTTTATGCTCGTCAACGCAGCAGACATGCTCAAGAAGGCCGAGGCCGGCAAGTACGCTCTCGGTGCCTTCAACACCAACAACCTCGAGTGGACCCTGGCTATTCTCCAGGCCGCCGAGGAGGCCAAGTCTCCGCTGATCCTTCAGTGCACCGCCGGTGCCGCTAAGTGGATGGGTGGTTTCAAGGTCTGCGCCGACATGGTCAAGGCTGCCGTCGAGGCCACGGGCGTTACCGTTCCCGTCGCCCTTCACCTCGATCACGGTTCTTACGAGGACTGCTTCAAGTGCATCGAGGCCGGCTTCACGTCCATCATGTATGACGGCTCTCACGAGGAGACCTTCCAGCTTAACCTCGACCGCACCAAGGAGCTCGTTGAGCTTGCCCACTCCAAGGGCATGTCCATCGAGGCCGAGGTCGGCGGCATCGGCGGCACCGAGGACGGCGTGACCTCCAACGGCGAGCTCGCTGACCCCGCTGAGTGCAAGCAGATTGCTGACCTGGGCGTCGACTTCCTCGCCTGCGGCATCGGCAACATCCACGGCGTTTATCCCGCCGACTGGGCTGGCCTTTCCTTCGAGCGTCTGGGCGAGATCAAGGCTCAGACCGGCGACCTGCCCCTCGTTCTGCACGGTGGCACCGGCATCCCCGAGGATCAGATCAAGAAGGCCATCTCCCTGGGCATCTCCAAGATCAACGTCAACACCGACCTGCAGCTTGTCTTTGCCAAGGGTGTCCGCGAGTACATCGAGGCTGGCAAGGATCAGCAGGGTAAGGGCTTCGATCCCCGTAAGCTCCTCAAGCCTGGTCGCGACAACATCGTTGCCCGCACCAAGGAGCTCATGGAGGAGTTTGGCTCCATCAACAAGGCGTAAGCGTCGCTAAACTTCCCGCCGGAAGCCCCGTCCCCCTACACTGTTTCCTTTGCGCTCACCTGGCTTCGCCAGAAGTCGCGCCAAGGAAACAGTTCCGGGGGACGGGGCTTCCTTCGCTTAACGCCGCAGGGTTACGAGGCTGAATTCATTTATAGAGAGGTACCGCTTATCGGTGTTGATGGCTCCCTTGTTGGGGCTTTCTTTTTATCTCGCTACAATGTGCTTCAAGCGTTCTAGTGACTTGGAGTTTGGTATGGCTGTTATTGATGTGTTGCCTTCGGACGGGAAGGTTGTAGTCGAGGGGCCTGTTGGGTGTTCTGTTGATGTTTGTTGTGATGACTTTCGTCATCTCGATATTGGGCTGCCGCCTGAGATTCTTCGTCTTAAGGACGCCGGGTATTTGACACAGGCTGTTGAAGCTTGTGATCGCCTCTTGGAGCAGAATCCCGATCCTTCTCTGGCTGCCTGTATTCGTGCCGAACGGTATCGCATGCTTGAGACGCCGCTTCATTTTTCGGTGTCGCGCGATCGGGCTATTGCGATGATTCGCGAGGAGTGGCCTGAGTTTACCGAGGGGCAGTTTTACGATCTGATCGATCGCAAGCGTATTGACTGGCGCTTTATCGATGGCGAACTGTTTGTTCTCGACAACTTCCTCGATTCGCTTCGCGTGTATCCCAAAGAGGTTCCCGGTATGCGCCCCGATTCTACGGACGGAATTGCGCTGCGCAACCAAATGCTCAAGGAGATGGAGTCGCAGAGCGGACTGGCTCGTGTCATCACGCTTAAGGCGTCCGTGTCTGTCCCCGGCGCTCTGGAGGGGGAGACGGTTCGCGCTTGGCTTCCCGTTGCTGCCGCTTGTCGTCAGCAGTCTCAGATCGAGGTTCTTGATATGACGCCGGAGGGCACCGTTGCTCCCGAAGACGCCTCGGCTCGTACTGCCTCGTGGACGTCTTCGACCGAGCGCTCGTTCTCGGTGACCTATCGCTATCACATCGATGCGGCCTATTGCGATGTCTATGGGGGCGCGCTTCCGGTGCATCCGTGCATGGATGCGCCGCTGCCCGAGGACACTTCCGAGGACCGTCCGCACATTGCATTCACGCCGTATCTGCAACAGCTGACGGAGCGTGTCATTGACGGGCTCGATGATCCGCTCGATCGCGCTCGCGCTATCTATGATTACCTGACGCAGCATATCGACTATCGCTATCAGCCGCCGTACCTGCTTTTAGGCTCTATTGCCGACGATTGCGCGCATTCGCTTCGCGGCGATTGCGGCGTTATGGCGCTCACGTTTATCACCATGTGCCGTATTGCGGGCGTTCCTGCCCGTTGGCAGAGCGGCCTGTATGTTGCGCCCGATTCGGTGGGACCGCATGATTGGGCAGAGTTCTATACGCCGCAGACCGGTTGGCTCAATGCCGATGTGTCATTTGGATCTTCTGCCCGCAGGATGGGGGAGGAGTGGCGTCGCCAGCACTACTTTGGCAATCTCGATCCGTGGCGTATGGTTGCCAACAATCGATTCCAGGCTGAGTTCGAGCCTGTTTTCGAAGGCATGCGCGAGGATCCCTATGACAATCAGATGGGCGAGGCCTCGGTCGACGGACGCGGGTGCCGCCAGCGCGAGATGCTCCGTTCAGTCGAACTCATCGAAATGCTCGAAGTTCCATTTTCGGACTAATCAACAGAAAGCTGTGATAAACTAACTCACGCATTACGTGCCCGAGTGGCGGAATTGGCAGACGCAGTGGACTCAAAATCCACCGTTGGCAACAACGTGCGAGTTCGAGTCTCGCCTCGGGCACCATACATGCAAGTGAGCGTTCAAGGGGGTCAAGGCCCCCTTTTTCGTGCCGAACTCGCGTGAGCGCGCGGAGCGTTAAGCAAACAGGCCTGTGGCCTGTTTGTAGCGGAGCGTGGCGAGGGCGCCGTGCGCCCGAAGCCCGGGGCTTCGCGAAGCGAAGACCCTTCGAGTCTCGCCTCGGGCACCATACATGCAAGTGAGCGTTCAAGGGGGTCAAGGCCCCCTTTTTCGTGTACGTAATGTGATAACGCGTCGAACGTGTTATTATCGCCAAGGCGTTGTTCCCGCAATGCCCTAAAGAGGAACCCGAGGGTTCCCACCTTTTGGCGCCAATGAGCAGCTGACTGGTCATACAACCTAGATTCCCTTCCTCATAGTGAGGATGTCTATGTGTACGACCTGGTTGCTGAGAAGCGCCGGGTTATTTTTTTATGAATGGAGGTAGGGAAAATAGCTAAGTCTGATGACACCCGCATCAACGACGAGATCACTGCATCTTCGTGCCGTTTGATTGGCGTCGATGGCTCTCAGCTCGGCCTGTTCGCCATCCGCGATGCTCAGCGCGTCGCCGACGATCAGGGTCTCGACCTGGTCGAGATCGCTCCCAACGCGGAGCCGCCGGTCTGCAAGGTCATGGACTACGGTAAGTTCAAGTACCAGCAGGCCATGAAGGCCAAGGCTGCTCGTAAGAATCAGTCCAAGGTCGAGGTCAAGGAAATGAAGTTCCGACCCAAGATCGACGTTGGCGACTACGAGACCAAGAAGGGCCACGTTCTGCGTTTTCTCAAGAAGGGCGCACGCGTTAAGATCACCATCATGTTCCGCGGCCGTGAGATGGCTCACCCGGAGCAGGGTCTTAACGTTCTCGAGCGTCTCGCCGAGGATCTCAAGCCTTACGCTACGGTCGAGTCCAAGCCTAAGATGGAAGGCCGTAACATGCTTATGCTGCTCGCCCCGATTAAGGGCGCCTTCGATGAGGATAAAGCGGCAAGCGATACCAAGTAACTAGTGTTCTGTAACCGATTAAGGAGTATTTCATGCCTAAGATGAAGTCCCACAGCGGCACCAAGAAGCGTTTCCGCAAGACTGGTACCGGCAAGCTTATGCGCGCCAAGGCTTTCAAGAGCCACATCCTGAGCAAGAAGTCCACCAAGCGTAAGCGTGGCTTCCGTCAGGAGACCGAGATCGCCGCTGCCGACCGCAAGGTCATCAAGTCGCGTCTCGCCTAAGTTCGCGTTCCCATTTTTCGTTTTACCGTCTAGGAGTTGATAGAACATGGCACGTATTAAGCGCGCTGTTGCCGCCAAGAAGAAGCGCCGTACCGTTATGCACCGTGCGAAGGGTTACTACGGTGCCGCTTCGCGTACTTACAAGCATGCTAAAGAGCAGGTCCAGCACTCCCTGCAGTACCAGTATCGTGATCGCCGCAACAAGAAGCGCGAGATCCGTTCTCTCTGGATCACCCGTATCAACGCTGCTGCTCGCCTGAACGACATTTCTTACTCTCAGTTCATGCACGGCCTGAAGGTTGCCGGCATCGAGCTCGACCGCAAGGTTCTGGCTCAGATGGCTTACGAGGACATCGAGTCCTTCAACGAGCTGGCCACCATCGCCAAGAAGGCTCTCGAGGCCTAATAGATTCTCTTGAATCGCTAGGGGAGTGTCGCGCTGTGCGCGGCGCTCCCTCTTTTTATCTGAGGCGCTGGTATATATAGCTAAAAGCGCGGGTAGATAGACATTTACAGGTGACCGATCTTTATATATCTCTTAACCGAAGGGTCATCATCTGATACGTGCAGTCTTGCTGCACTCGACTTTCTATTACCTATATAGAAAGTGATAGATTGTGTAGGACTTATGAAGAGTGGAATTGACGTCCCACATCGCTTTGCGGTCTGGCAATATATCTCCTTGCCGCGCGGCCCGGTCGAACCGGATGAGCCGCGAGGCGTGCACCTTGAGAACCGGATACTGCGAGGATGGACACTTCCGAGTGTCGCATCCGGGCAGACATCGAACCATT